>CAIKKV010000299.1 GCA_903828035.1 uncultured bacterium | reverse complement strand
CCAATTCTTGCGCGCTTTTTTCAATTTCATCGGTCCGCTGCCTGACCATCTCCTCCAGGTGTTCCCGGTGAAGCGCCAATTCCAGCTCCTGTCTTTTACGCTCGGTAATGTCGCGGGCCACCAGGGAGACGCCCGTGATCCGGCTCCACGGGTCCTTGATCGCGGCGCTGCTCACGGAGACCTTGATTTCCCGGCCGTCTTTCCGGATCCAGTCCATTTCGCACGGCTGGGTGGACTCGCCCCGCTTCGCCTTTTCCAGGAGGGCTCCGATTCCGTCCGCCTGGGGAGCCGGAAACAGATCCCGGATGTTCCCGCCCCGCACGTCCTGGATGGCGTAGCCTAGAATCGACTCGGAGGCCGGATTCCAGGCGAACACGGCCCCCTCCCTGGAGCAGGCGACCATGGCGTCATCGGCCGACTCCACAATCATCGCCAGCTGCTTCTCCGCCCGGCGCAAGTCCGTGATATCGACAAGCGTGACGACCACGCCTTCGGGGCGATTCTCCTTCTCGTAATACGGCGTGATGCGCAACACGTAGATCGAGCCATTCGGATGCGCGACCTCCCGCTCGATACTGATTGCCTGGCGGGCAACGGACTGGGCCTCCGCAGACAGATCCCAGCCGCGGAAGTTCGTCGCCAGGTGGGAGATCGGCCGGCCCATGTCGGACGAGATGATGTTCAGGATCTGCATGATCGCCGGCGTGAAAAACTTGATTTTCAAGTCGGTATCGAGGAACAAGGTGGCAATCCGGGACGATTTCAGGACGTTGAGCATGTCGCTGTTGGCCTTTTCCAGCTGCACGATGTTTTCCTGAAGCTGGCTGCTGACGGTCGTCAGCTCGTCATTGGTGGATCGCAATTCCTCGGTGGACGACTCGAGCTCCTCATTCGTCGACTGAAGCTCTTCATTCGCGGAGGTGACCTCCTCGTTGGCCACCCGCAGCTCCTGGTTGGAGGTCTCGAGTTCGGCAATGATCGATTGCATTTCCCGCTGGGTGATCTTCAGTTCGTCTTCGAGCTCCCTGGCAATCGATTCATCGTGGATCGTCCGGGCCTGCTCCGGGCCGGTGCTTGCGGGGGGGCGGACGCCCTCGAAAAACACGGCCAGCAGGGGCTCCTGCTCGGCCCGTGGCGCGACAGGCACGAGGGTGATGCGGACAAACGGGCCCTCCTGCTCCCGGGCAACCGGCACATTGTCCAGGATCACGGGGGTTCCGTCCTGCACCGCCTGGCGCATTCCCAGCCGGAGCTTGGCGGACAGCCCCTCCTTGGCCAGGTCCAGCAGGTTGAACGTGGGCCCGGCCGAGGGCATGTTCAGGTATTTATCGGTCGGCCCGTAGAATTGCAGGATCTGCCCCTTCCGGTCCACCAGAACGACGCTGGCTCCAAAATGCAACAGCATGACGCGGCGGAGCATCTCCCCATAGTCCGCCATCCCCGCGGCCCCCTCCCCCGCCAGGGCAGATACCGCTCCCCGCTTCCGGCCTGAGACGAGAAAGGCGTCAGGGACAATGGGGCGGGCCGGGGCAAGCCGCCTGAACAGCCTGCTTTTTTTCGAGACCGTTTCGAAGAGGAGCTCGCGCCCGATGATCGTTTCCGAGTTACCCAGGAACAAGTACCCCCCGGGGTTGAGGACAAAATTGAACAGGATCATCATCTTCGCCTGCATGTCGGCCTTGAGATAAATCAGGAAATTGCGGCAGCTCACAAGGTCCAGCCGGGAGAAGGGCGGATCGAGAATCAGGTTCTGGTTGGCAAAAACGACCTTTTTCCGAATCGTCTCCTTGACCTGAAACCCATCTGCTTTGGGAATGAAGTGTTTCGCCAAACGATCGGGCCCGACATCCGCGGCGATGCTCGCCGGGTAGATCCCCCGGCGGGCGTACGCCAGCGCCTCCTCATCGATATCCGAGGCGAACACCTGCACGTTGCCGTTCTTCCCCAGGCTGGCCAGGTGATCCACCGCCAGCATGGCCAGGGAGTAGGCTTCTTCGCCGGACGCGCAGGCCGGCACCCAGATCCGCAGGGGCTCATCCGCCGGCTTTCCCTTGATCAAGGGGATCAGGACCTTGTCGCAAAGTTCGTCAAACGCCTCCGGATCGCGGAAAAAAGACGTCACGTTAACCAGCAGATCCTTGAACAAGGCGTGGACTTCCTGGGCATCCTGGCGAAGCAGGGCGTTATACCGGGCCAGGCCGGACAGCGAGCGAACCCCCATCCGGCGCTCAATACGCCTCAGGATGGTGCCCTCCTTATAGCTTCGGAAATCACAGCCGGTTGCAACCTGCACATAGGCCAGAATGGATTCAAGCTCCCCGCCCGAACCCTTGTTTTCAGCCGGATCGCCCTCGCCCCCGTGGACGTAGGGATGATTGAGGTACTTCACGATGGTGGCCGGCATCTGGTCCGGCGGAAGCACGCGGTCCACCAGCCCGGTGGCCACGGCGCTGCCGGGCATGCCGGGGAACTGGGCCGACCGGGAATCCTGAGCCATGACGATCCCGCCCGCGCCCCGGACCGCCCGCGCCCCCAGGGTTCCGTCCGTGCCGGCTCCTGAAAAGAGAATGGCGATCGCCCGCGCCCTCCGGTCCTCGGCCAGCGAGCGGAAGAAATAATCGATGGTCATGCGCACGCCTTCCGAGGCGCTTGATTCGCCGAAAAACAGGGCCCCGTTCCGGATGCCCAGGTAGTGATCGGGCGCAATCACATAAACGCAATCGGCTTCAACGGCCTGCCCATCCGAGGCCTGGACCACCTTCATGGCGGTGAACTTGGAAAGGATTTCCGGCAGCAGGCTTTCATGGGTGGGGGACAAGTGCTGGATCACGATGAACGCCGCACCGGAGTTCCGGGGCATGTTCGAGAAAAAATCCCTGAAGGAACCCAGGGAGCCGGCGGAGCCGCCGAGCCCGACAACGGGAACTCCCGAAGGCCGGTTAACGGGCTCAGCGTTGTCATCCGTCTTATTGCTAACCTCGCTCATGCTGTAATTTAGATCCTCCCTCCCCCTGCTGACAAGCGTTCTTTTGGCGTGCTTTGGGCGTTCGGTTGGCGTAGTTCGGGCGTTCGTTCGGATGAGGATTTGCGCGGGGCGGGCGCCGGCCCTCCCTCAAGAAGGCATTGACCGCCGCGCAAGCGCCCCCTTATAGTGCGGTCACCCGATGAAACTGCCCTACCCACTCATTCTTGCCTCCGCCTCGCGCGGCCGTGCGGAGCTGCTCCGGGCGGGAGGCTTCGATTTCCTCCAGGACCCCACGGGCATTCCGGAGCCGCCCCCCCTGCCCGGCGAAGCGCCCGCCGCCCACGCCCGCCGGCTGGCGCGCCTGAAAGCCGAAGCGGCCGTGCACCACCATCCCGGCAGCCTCGTCCTGGCGGCCGACTCGATCGCGTTCTGCGCAGACCGCATCCTGGGCAAGCCGCGCGACGAGGAGGACGCCGTGGCCATGCTGACCTTCCTGGCCGGCCGGCCCCACACGCTGGTCACGGCGCTCTTCCTGGGCTACATGCCCCGCGGCGGAAAGCCCCGGTTTGAAGCGGGCGAAGACCAGGCCGCGGTCACGATCCGGGCCTGGAGCGAGGCGCGCCTCCGCCGCCATGTGGCGCAGGTCAGGCCCCTCTTCTGCGCCGGCGCCTACGCCCTCCAGGAAGGCGGCCTCTCCCTGGTCGAGAAAATCGACGGCGATCCCACCACCGTCGTGGGGCTCCCGATGGAGCTGCTGGACCGCCTGCTCCATCGGCTGGCCGCGCGGGCGTGAGCCGGCTATTCCCGGATGCGGCCGGCCATCGCCCTCGTCCCGCTCGGGCCCGCCGCCGCGCCTTTCCTGCCTTCATTGACCTGGGCCTGGAAAACAGCTAAGATAGACTGAACGACGGCAATGGCTCTTTCCCGAGGTGGATGTGAATCTACGAACGCGATTTGTTGTCATCATGGCCGTTTTCGTCGTGCTGCTGACCGCCCTGGCCGCCGTGATCTCCACCCGCATCCTGCTGGCCGGCTCCCTCTCCCTGGAAAAGGACCTGGTCCGGGAAGCCCTCGAGGGGGGACGCCATTTCCTGGCCGCGGAGGAACGCCAAATGGCGAGCCTCCTGGAAGACTGGGCCAACTGGGACGACACCTACCGGTTCCTGTCCGACACGAACCAAACCTTCATCGACGTCAACCTGGTGGACAACACGTTCCGCTACCTGGCCCTGAATGTGATCGTTTTCTTCGACGTGAACAAGCGGCCGGTTTTCGCCAAAAACTACGACCTCGCCGCCCGCTCCGAAACGCAGATGCCCCCCCTTCTGATGGACGCCCTGGCCGCCTCTCCCCTGCTGACTCCGGCTCCCGGCAAACCCGATTCCGCAGCCGGGCTGCTGCCGGTCGGCAACGACGTCTGGCTGCTGGCCTCCTCGCCGGTGCTCGACAGCCTGTCCCGGGGCCCCGCCCGGGGGACCCTGGTCATGGGCCGCCGGCTGAACGCCCTGTCGGACTGGTGCGCCAGCCGGCATTGGCACGGCCTCTTCACCCTCCGCCCGGCGCCCGCCGGCCTGAGCCCCGAGTTTCTCGGCATCGACGCCCGGTCCCTCGGCACGATCAAGGGCCGCGCCCTCGTGCAGGATCTGAGCGGGCGCCCCTCCCTCCTGCTCGAGACCTCGCTTGCGCGGCGCATCCTGGCGCATGGGCTGACGGGAGAGTTCTTCCTGACGGGCTGGATCCTGCTCAGCGGAGCCGCGATCGGACTCTTTGCCTTCTGGCTGGTGGACCGCTGGGTCCTTCAAAATCTTTCCCATTCGGTCGAGACCCTGAAGCAGGGCGTCACCGCCGTGACCGCCCGGGCCAACCTGAAACTCCGGATCAAAACCATGTTGTGGGAGGGCGAGCTGAAGGACCTGGCGACCTGCCTGAACGACATGCTGACCGCCCTGGATCATGCCCAGGAAGCGGCGGAGTCGCAGCGCCGGGAGCTGATCCAGGCGCAAAAGATGACGGCCCTGGGCACCCTGGTGGCCGGGGTGGCGCATGAGGTGAACAACCCCAATACCGTCATCGGCCTCAACCTGACCGCCCTTCAGCGGCGCCTGGACAAGGCGTTCTCGCCCGAGGGAAGCGCCGGGGACCGGCAGTCCCTGAAAGAAGAGCTGGCCGCGCTGATTGAGGAAACGCGCGACGCCACGCGGCGAATCGCGGCCATTGCCGCCTCCCTGAAGGCCTTCGCGCGCCCGTCGGGCGAAAAAATGAACGAGCGGATCGACCTCAACGCCCTCGTCGGCAAGGCGTGCGAGCTCCTGAAGCACAACGTGTCCAAATCGAAAGGCAACCTGATCCTGTCCCTGGCCGAACCCGCTCCGCTGACCCTGGGCAACGAGCAACAGCTGACCCAGGTCCTGATCAACCTCATTGAAAATGCCTGCGAGGCCTCCGTGAAGCCCGGCTCGCAGATCGAAATCGCCACCCAGAACGCCTCGGACGGAACAACGCGGATACGGGTGCGGGATGAAGGGCTTGGCATTCCACCTGAGCATCTCGACCGGATTTTCGAGCCCTTCTTCACCACCCGCCGCGACCGGGGGGGGACCGGCCTCGGCCGCTCCATCTCTCATGAAATCATCCGCGCGCATGCCGGCCGGATCCTGGTCGACTCCACGCCCGGCGCGGGAGCCGCCTTCACGCTCGTGCTGCCGGCCCACAGGGAAAAGGAAAACGCATGACCCCGCTCACGGTCGCCCCGCCCCCGATGACCATCCTCCTGGTCGACGACGACGCCGCCATCCTGAGAAGCATGGAGCGCACGCTGCGCGATTCGGGCTACCCGCAGGTGCTCCCGTGCAGCGATCCCCGGGAGGCGCTGGAGCTGGCCCGGGCGCGGCAGCCGGACGTGGTGCTGCTCGATCTGGTCATGCCGCATCTTTCCGGAGAAGAGCTGCTGGCCCAGCTGAACACCCGGATGCCCGGCCTGCCCGTGATCATTGTCACCGCCCTCGATGAGGTCGCCTCGGCCGTGCGGTGCATCCAGGCGGGCGCCTACGACTACCTCACCAAGCCCCTGGACCAGGACCGCCTGCTCGCCACGCTGAGGCGGGCGCTCGACCTCCGGCGGCTGCAGCTGGAAAACCAGGCCCTTCGCGGGCGCACGCTGTTCCCGGGGCTCAAGAATCCGGAATCATTCAGGGAACTCGTGACGCGCGCGCCCGCCATGTTCGCCCTCTTCTCGTATGTGGAGGCCATCGCGCAGTCGCCCGAACCGGTCCTGATCGAGGGCGAAACGGGAACAGGCAAGGAGCGGGTCGCCGCGGCCCTCCACGCGACCAGCGGGCGCGCCGGGAAGCGGGTGACCGTCAACGCGGCGGGACTGGATGAGGCGGCTTTCGCCGACACGCTGTTCGGCCACACGAAAGGCGCCTTCACCGGGGCCCTTCAATCGCGCGTCGGGCTGGTGGAAGAAGCGGCCGGAGGCACGCTTTTCCTGGACGAAATAGGCGATCTCAAGCCCGACATGCAGGTCAAACTCCTGCGGCTCATCCAGGAGCGGGAATATTTCCCGCTGGGCAGCGACCGCCCCCGAATCGCGGACTGCCGCGTCATCGCGGCCACGAACTGCCATTTGCGGCGCCGGGTGCGGGAAGGGCTTTTCCGGGAGGACCTTTTCTTCCGCCTTTACGCCCACTGGATTCACGTGCCCTCCCTGCGGGAGCGGCCCGACGACATTCCGCTGCTGGTGGACCTGTTTCTGGACGAAGCGTCACGGATGCTCGGCAAACCCAGACCCACGCCTCCGCTGGAGCTCTTCACCTATCTTTCGGGCTATCCGTTTCCGGGCAACGTCCGCGAATTGCGCGCCATGGTGCATGATGCCGTGGCCCGGCACCAGAAAGGGGTGCTCTCCCTGCGCTCGTTCATCGAGCACATGGACCAGGCCGAAACAACAATACCTCCCGACGCTCCCGCTCCAACCGGAAAAAGCCTAGCCTTCGAGGCGGAACTGCCGACGCTGAAAAACGCCACGTCCTTGTTATTGCGGGAGGCGCTGAAACGGGCGGATGGCAATCAATCGGCGGCCGCCCGCCTGCTGGGCATTTCCCGCCGCACGATGAACCGGTATTTCTCCACCGGCCAGATCGACCCCTGAGACACAGTTTCCCCATGCCCCCTTTGCGCCACACTCTATCCTCCTGCTCTGCAACAGGTTGCGTCTATTCAGGCGGCCCCTTGCGACTTTTGTTCTCACCCCTTCAACAGGCCCTCCCTTGTTGTTGTTCGTGATTTCAGGGCTTATCCCCCTTTAGATCCAGGGCTCTGGTCCCAAGTCAGGGTTTTCCGCGCCCCGCGACTCCAGCTGGCACGGGTCGTGCTAAACAAATCACTGCCATGAAAAGAGTCAGCAACATGAGCGGGCTGGTGGAGAGGCGCCGCGCCAAACACCGGCGGGGAGTGACGCTGGTCGAGGTGATGATCGCCGTTCTTTTTTCGACGGCCATTTGCGCCGGGCTATTCGAAGTCGGCTGGAAGGCGAGACGCTACGCCGAATACTCCCGATTGGCGACCGAAGCGCGCTCCCGGGCCAAGGAGCAAT
>CAIKKV010000298.1 GCA_903828035.1 uncultured bacterium | reverse complement strand
CTTCACCAGCCCGGCGTAATCCTCGAGCCGGAACCCGGCGTCGAGCTGGACGCCGGCCAGGAGGGCGACGTCCCCCTCCTCCGTGACGCGCGCCTTCAGCCGCCCCGCGAAGTCCATCATCCGGGCCGCCGCGGCGGGAGGCGTGTTCGAGGGCAGCACCATCTGGGAGAGGATGTTCACGCCGCCGGCCAGCTGCGCGGGCGGAACGCCCAGGGCGTCCAGCTTCTCCAGGCGGTCGAGGCCCATGCCCAGATCGCCCGCATCGCGGGCGCGCAGCAGCCACCAGCGCTGGGCGCGGGCGCGGGTTCCGGGGCGGTTGGCGAAGGCCGACAGCGCCTTCTCGACCACCGCATCGCTCGCGTCGGCCTTGCCGCCGGCCAGCGCGCCGCGGGCGATCTTGTCCAGGAAGCCGGCCGAGGCGCCGTCGTCGAAAAGGGCGGCCCGCTCGAAGAGCAGGTCGCCGGCGCCCGCGAAATCGGCCCGGGCCACCGCCAGGTCGATGCGGCCCTCGGCGGCCAGCGCCGCCAGGCCGGCCCGCTTGCCCCCCTTTTCATCCAGAAAGGCCAGGGCCTGCGCGGCCAGGTCAAGCTGCCCGGCGGCCAGCGACGACTGGATAAACCGGCCGAACAGGCCGCCGGCCACCGCATCCGGCATCGCCCAGCCGCGGGTCTCGATCAGGGCGAGCGCCTGGTCGAACTGCCCCAGCGCCCACAGGGCCGACAGGCGATTCTGGAGGACGGGCGCCTGGAGCGCCTCGGGAAGCCCGGCCTGGTCCAGCCGGTCGCACCAGGCCAGCACGTTGGAGTGCCCCTCCGGCTGCCGCGCGAGATACCCTTCGATAAAGCCCGTGGCCTGGACGGCGAGGGAAACGTCCGCGGGCGTGGCGGCGGCCTTCAGGTAGCGCGCCTCGGCGTCCGCCAGCTTGTTCTGGCCGAGCAGCAGGCCCAGCTCCAGGGCGAAGAGCCGGCCCTTTTCGGAGGGATCCGACACCTGGGTGATCCCCTTGTCCAGCAGCGCCAGGGCGCCCGCCAGGTCGCCGGACTCCGCCTTCGCGGTCGCTTCGGCTGAAAACCGGTCAACCGCGGGCATGGAGTCGCCCGCCGTTTTGGACTTCCCGCACCCGATCCCCACCAGGGCGACCAACGCCAGACTGAGCCACGCTTTTCCCTTGATCTGCATACCGACTCCTTTCGGGTTCTCCAACTCCGGCGACCGCACCGGAGGCGTTATACGATAGGCGGGATTATCGGGAAAGAACACCCGATAGGCAAGCGCGAAGTGGGACCGTAGAACGGGGGGCCGCTGCGTCTCAATCACGGGACTGGTCCCGGCGGCGGAAGCCGGACGTGGGGCGCCAGCTTTTCTCGAAGCGCCTCCCGTAGCCGGTGCTTTTCGCGGCCGTACAGCGAAATCAGCCGTTTCCCCGCCTGCTGGTAAAGCTTCTTCTTTTCCAGCATGCCGATCTGGTAGTCGAGATTATCTTCCATGCCCCAGTATTCGATGTAGAGATCGAACTCGGGAAGATAAAAATCAGGACGGATGGCGTAACCCTTGATGATGCGGAACCGGTTTTCGTACCGATAGGCAAGCCCGAGCGCGGTCAATTCCTCGGCAATCAGCCGCTCGCCGTCCGACTGCACAACCGTTCCGTCCGCGGCCTGCACGGTCTTGTTCAGCTCCACCTGCGTTTCCCAGTTGCGGCGCTTGAGGAAAACGGAGTCAAAGCACACATCGCAATAAGTCCGCTGAAAAGCCCGTTGAGAGCGGGCGTATTCGTCCGCGTCAACGGTCCTTGCGCACCGGCCGCACGGGTGAACGGCCTTTCGCTCGGAAATGCGCAGGGCCTCGCGGATCGTCTTTCCCACAGCCTCGACGGAACGCTTCACGTAGTCCTTTTCCGCCGGGTTGCGGAAGAGGTCGCGCAGGTCCGGCAGGGCGGCTTCCGCAGCCGGCCCGAAGGCGCCCAGCGCCTTGGCGGCATATTGCCTCACCTGGGGGTGCGCATCGGAAAGAAGGGGGCGGAGCAAGTCAACCGACGCCGCGGAGTCCACCACCCCCGCCAGCTTGCCCACCGCCGAGGCCGCCAGGCGCCGCACCAGCGGCGAGGCGGAGCGGGTGAGCTCCGCCAACTCCGGCAGGGCGGCGGCGGAGGCGCTTTCTCCCAGCTCCGCGGCACGGGCGGCAAGGCGCTTTTCGTTGGAAATGTTCACTCACCCTTTCCAAGCGTTGCGGAACTTGTGCCGCGTCCAGGGGACGCTTCACGGCGTTCCCCTTCCCCCCCCCTACTGCGTCCCACGCTTGAAGGCGGCGTCGGCGACGCGGGTGATGGCGATGCGGTAGGCGGCCTCGCGCAGGGTGCACGTGTTCCGAAGGGCCTCGTCGGCCACGTTGCGGTAGGCGCGGACCATGACGGCCTTCAGCTCCTCGTCCACCTTCTCGGCGGTCCAGTAGAACTCCTGGCGGTTCTGCACCCACTCGAAATAGCTCACCGTCACGCCGCCGGCGTTGCAGAGGATGTCGGGAATGATCGTCACGTTCTTAGCCGCCAGCAGGTCGATGGCCTCCGGCGTCATGGGGCCGTTCGCGCCCTCGGCGACCAGCCTGGCCTTGATGCCGCCGGCGTTTTTCGCCGTGATCGCGTTTTCCAGGGCCGCGGGCACCAGGATGTCGACCGGCTCGGCGAACAGCTTCTCCCGGTCCAGCACCTGGGAGCCGGCAAAGCCCTCCACCTTGCCCGTCTTCTGCACGAACGTGATGAGCGCGGGAATATCCAGCCCGGCCGGGTTGCGGATGGCGCCAAACACATCGGACACGGCGACCACCTTCACGCCCATCCCGTGGAGGAAGAAGGCGGCGTTGCTGCCCACGTTGCCGAAGCCCTGCACGGCGGCCGTGCTGCGGGCCAGGTCCATGTCCAGGTCCCGGGCCGCCTCGGCCACGCAGAAGGCCACGCCCCGGCCGGTGGCCGCCCGGCGGCCCTGCGAGCCGCCGATCGCGATCGGCTTGCCCGTCACCACGCCGCGCTCGTAGCGGCCGTGGATGATGCGCCAGACGTCCATGATCCAGGCCATCTCGCGCTCGCCGGTGTTCACGTCGGGCGCGGGAATGTCGCGCTCGGCGCCGATCTCGTCCATCAGGATCGTGGCGTACTTCTTGGTCAGGCGCTCCTTCTCGGCCGAGGTGAGCGCCTGGTAGTCGATGGCCACCCCGCCCTTGGCGCCGCCGAAGGGAATATCCACCACGGCGGTCTTCAGGTACATCCAGAAGGCGAGGGCCTTGACCTCCTCCAGGTCCACGACCGGGTGAAAGCGGATGCCGCCCTTGTAGGGGCCGCGGTCGTCGTTGAACTGCACGCGGTAGCCCTGGCAGACACGCGTGTCGCCGCTGTCCAGCTTCAGCGTCAGGCGGAACTCCACGGAGCGGTCGGGGGTGGTGAGGCGCTCGCCGAGGTTTTCCCCGTGGTAGGTTTTGTCGAGATCCAGCAGGCGGGCGTAGCGGTGAAACAGCTCCTTGGCGATTTCAAAAGCATTCTTGGCAGCCATGTACTCTCCCTCGCGGTTCAGCGGTTCGGCGGTTCAGCGGTTTTGAGCCGTTGAACACTCAAACTTAGAAGCGCAATTAAACATCCTTCCGACCGGCTAATCAACATCTTTCCATATCGTGTAAAAGCCCACATCGGTGGGTTTTGCGGGATTCGGGAAGGCCACCTGTTTCTCCCGGCGCTCGAACGCGTACCCGGCCGCGCGCAGCACGTCGAAAAATCCGGTCGAGAACGGGCGGTTCGGCTCGCCCAGCCAGACGGCGCCGCCGGGCTTGAGCAAAAGATCGAAGGCGCGGACGACCGGCCCGAAAAACCGTTTTTCGTAGACGATGTCGGCGGCCAGGATCAGGTCGAACCCGGCCTCGAAGGCGGGGGCGCGCCAGTCCATGACCACGGCGTGGGGCCGCGAGGGGACGTTGGCGACCCAGTTCAGGGCGGCGAACTGGACGGCCTTCGGATCGTAATCGCACAGGCAGACCTGCGCGCCGGCCCGGCCCGCCGCCGTGCCGGCCACGCCCAGCCCGCAGCCCAGGTCGAGCACCCGCTTTCCCGCCAGGCGAGGGCCGGCCCCGAGGGCGGCTTCGGCCACGACCACGGCGGCGGGCCAGATCTCGGTCCAGTAGGGCAGGCGCTCGTCGCGCACGGCGGGCTGATCGGGGGCGGCGGCGATCAGCGCGTCCAGGAGCACCTCGGCGCCGGAGCAGGTGGGCACCTCGAAGCGCTGGCCCGCGATCACCAGCGGCCGCCACTTCAAGTGGCTCTCCGCCAGCGCCGCCGCCCGCCGCCTGACCTCCGCCCTCCGCTCTGCTTCATCCCACATCCCGTTATCATGGCGGGAGCCTCTTCCAACGACAAGTGAAATTCCGGAGGCGGGACGAGGGCGTCCCGGCTCCAGCAAAATAATCTGG
>CAIKKV010000297.1 GCA_903828035.1 uncultured bacterium | reverse complement strand
GGCTCATCCGGAAGAAGTCGCGATCCTCTCCCGAATAGGCGATGGGGCGCAGCCGCTCGATGTCGCCTCGCATCATCATCGCCGACAGCTCCGCGCGCACCAGGTCCTCCGGATCGCCGAGCAGCGCCCTCAGCTCCTGGATGTGCACGGCGTGCCGGGCTTCCAGCACTCGTCGAATGCGCCGCGCCAACCGCCCGACATCCTCCATGCTCTCGCAAAACGTGACCATCGCGACCTCCTTCCGAATACCCGTGTTAGAACGCCGCCACCAGATCCACCTGCATGCGGTCGTAATCCTTCGTGCTCGACGAGCTCGAGATCGGCTTCTCGTCCACGAAGTACGAGACGCCCGCCTGAAGGTTCTTCATGATCTGATACTTCCCGTAGACCTTGTGGCCCTTGCCGTCCGTCCCGCCGCCCCACCGGTCCGAGTCCGTGAACATGCCGACCGTGGCGTCCTTTTCCAGCTCCGCGTAGCTATACCCGACTTCCCACGACTTCGGATTCTTCGCCTTCCCGAGCGTGACGCCGTACAGATGCCCCTGGTCCAGTTTTCCCGCATCGGCATTGTTCAGCTCCTGCACAAAAAGGGACAACGGCTTCCCCGCCACCCACAGGTCCAGTGAGGCGAAGTACACGACCGGCGCGAAATCCGAGGCCCAGGCCTTGTTCGTGGTGCTCCCGCTCACCGTTCCGCTGACCGTGCTGTTGCCGTAGCCGTTGTTCTTGGCCTCCCAGTCCGTGACGTCATACCCCTTCATGTTCTGGAACCCGTAGTAGCTGGAGCCGAGCGTCAGCCCGATCTCCGGGATGAACTGGAGCTTCACCGCGGCCTGCCCGGCATACAGCATCAGGTCGTCCTGGGCGGAACGCTCCTGCGCCCACATATACCCTCCGTTCGCCAGGAACGTGGCGAACCCGCCGCCATACTGGCCCTTGACCGCCACGCCTTCCGGCGTCAGATCGCCATCCCAGACGAGATCGTCCGCGAACGTGATGAAGGGGTTTTTCATCTTTCCAGCGAGGGCGTGCAATTCATTCGGGTTGTCGCCGAAGAAATTGTAGTCGAAGTACGCCAGGTTCAACTTGAAGTCCTTCTTGCCGAACCCGTCGCCCAGCGACTGGTTGCCGGACACCGGGTCCGACTGGCCCGTCGAGAACTCGATCACGCCCTTCAAGTTGTCGTTGCACTTGGCCTCGGCGCCCAGCCGCGCGCGGATCCGGTCCCGCTGCCGCGTATAGGTATCCTTGTTCGCGTCGAGCTTGGAGTCGTCATTGATGGCCTCGTACCGGTAGCGGAGATCGCCCTTGAAGGCGATCGAATCCACCCACGTTTTCGGCAACGCCACCGCCGCCGTCCCGGGGGACGCTGTCCCCTGCGCCAGGCTCATGCCCGCCACGCTTGCCGCCATCAACACGCCGGCCGTCATCACCTTCACCTGTCTCATCTGCTCTTCTCCTTTGGGTTCGTTCTTTCGTTTCTCTTGAAAACGCAACCAGTAGAACAGAAGGAGATGAGGACAGTATGAGGGCACTGTTAGAAGTTGGTCAGGAAGCGGGGGGTGAAATAAGGGCCGGACTCAGGACCGGGGAATACGGATCGTGAAGGCGCTGCCCTGCCCCGGGATGCTCTCCACCGAAACCGTCCCGCGATGCGCCAGGACAATGTGCTTCACGATGGCCAGGCCCAGCCCCGTGCCGCCCAGCGCGCGGCTCCGGGCCTGGTCCACGCGGTAGAACCGCTCAAAGAG
>CAIKKV010000296.1 GCA_903828035.1 uncultured bacterium | reverse complement strand
TGGCCTCCTGCGTCCTGGCCGAGGCCGGCGCCCGCAAGCTGATGGCCCGCAACCTGGCCATCGACGATCTCAGCGCCGTCGTCACCGGCGTGCTGCTGGCCTTCAACCTGCCGCCCCACCTGCCCTCCTGGATGGCGGTCCTGGGCTCGGTCTTCGCCATCGTCGTCGTCAAGCAGGTCTTCGGCGGCATCGGCTACAACATCTTCAACCCGGCCCTCGCGGGCCGCGTCTTCCTGCTGATCTCGCTCCCCGTGGCCATGACCACCTGGGCGCTTCCCGATGCCGTCACCACCGCCACGCCGCTCGGCGCCTGGAAAACGGCCTGGGCCGCCGGCGCCGCGCCGGCCGGCTTCCAGCAGGTCTACCCCCTCGGCAAGCTGTTCCTCGGCAACCAGCTCGGCAGCATCGGCGAGGTCTCCGAGCTGGCCCTCCTGCTGGGCGGCCTCTACCTCCTGTTCCGCCGCGTGATCTTCTGGGAAATCCCCGTCTTCTACCTCGGCACCGTGGCGGCCTTCACCGCCATCCTCTACGCCGTCGACCCCGTCCGCAACCTGAGCCCCCTCTACCACTTCGCCACCGGCGGGCTCTTCCTCGGCGCCTGGTTCATGGCCACGGACATGGTCACCTCCCCCGTCACGCGCCGCGGGCAGATGATCTTCGGACTGGGGTGCGGCCTGCTGACGGTCATCATCCGCCGCTGGGGCGGCTACCCCGAGGGCGTCAGCTTCGCCATCCTGATCATGGATGGCGTCAGCCCGCTCATCGACAAGTTCGTCCAGCCCCGCGTGTTCGGCCACGACCTCCGGAAGGCCGCCTAAGGGAACCGCCATGAAAGAAATGTTCAAACTGGTCTTTGTGTTGACGCTGGTCTCGCTGATCGCCGGCGTGCTCCTGGCCGTCACGCAGAAGTTCACGGCCGGGCCCATCCGCCTGACGGAGCAGCGCCAGCTGTTCGAGTCGCTGGCCAAGGTGCTTCCGCCCGCCGATGCGGATCCCCTCGTGCTGACGCTTCCCGCCGCGGCCGGCGGCTCCAACACCTTTTACGTGGCCCGCAAGAACGGGGCCCTCGCGGGCGTCGCCTTCACCTGCGGCTCACCGAACGGCTACGCCGGCCGGGTGGAGGCCCTGGTGGGCCTCACCCCCGATGGCGCCATCCACGGGCTGGAGGTCAAGCAGAACGAGACCCCCGGCCTCGGCAGCAAGATCGCGCTGCCCGCCTTCGTGGCCCAGTTCATCGGAAAGCCGCTGCAAAGCACGGTCTGGAAAGTCAGCAAGGACGGCGGCGCCATCGACGCCGTCTCCGGGGCCACCATCTCCTCGCGCGCCCTCTGCGACGCCATCTCAAACGGCCTGAAAACCTCTCAGGAAAACAAACCGGCCATTTTCGACGCGGTCCCGACCCTGGAGACGCCATGACCTTTTTCTCCGAAATGATCCGGGGGCTCTGGAAGGAAAACCCCACCTTCCGCATCGTGCTGGGCATGTGCCCCACGCTCGCGGTGACGACCAGCCTCCAGAACGGCCTGGGCATGGGCGTGGCCACGCTCTTCGTGCTCGTGGGCTCGAACGTGCTGATCTCCATGGTCCGCAACCTGATCCCCGACAAGGTCCGCATTCCCTGCTACATCGTGATCGCGGCCACGCTGGTGACCATGGTGGACCTGCTGATGAAGGCCTACACCCCCGCGCTCAGCAAGAGCCTGGGCATCTTCATCCCGCTGATTGTTGTCAACTGCATCATCCTCGGCCGGGCCGAGGCGTATGCCTCCAAGAATCCGCCGCTTATGTCGCTCGCCGATGGCATCGGCATGGGGCTCGGCTTCACGCTGTCACTCGCCGTCATCTCCACGATCCGGGAGCTGCTCGGCAGCGGCTCGCTCACGGTCTGGGGAAGCCTGGCCTTCAACCTCAAGGATTACACCTCGATCCTCCTGGTCACGCTCCCGCCCGGCGGCTTCATCACGCTCGGCTCGCTCCTGGCCCTCATGAACAAGATTGAAATCCGGGCCGCCGAGCGCGAGGGCCGCGCCTTCGTTCCCTCCGCCATCGCCAACTGCCGCCAGTGCGTCATCGGTTGCTGGACTCCGCCCGGCGAAAAATCAACCCCGCAGGCTTCATGAGTCGCGACCACGCTCTCTCCATCTGGCGCGCCGGCGTTGCCGCCGTCCAGCCGTCCTCCTTCATTCCGGCTTTCATCCAGGTCCGGGATGATCGCCTGTTCGTGGCGGGCCAGGAAATCCCCCTCTCCCCGTCCAGCGCGCTG
>CAIKKV010000295.1 GCA_903828035.1 uncultured bacterium | reverse complement strand
CGCGCGCGCCATCCTCCAGCACGGTGATCCTTTTTTCAACTCGCATCCCGCGATGGTACCAAACCCCGTGAACATTATCCACTACTCCCTACGCCGTTTCCGGAGGGCGGGCAAGAAAAAAAATGGCGGCGCTCACAAAAACACTTGATTTCTATTTTAAGAGAAGCTAGCGTAGGATCGCAAATTTTTTAACTCTGATCTTTTCAAAGAGATGCAGGCATAACGAAAGGCGACCCATGAAGGCAGGTTTCAAGCATATGTTGACCGGTGTTACGGCGATGACTGCGGTGACGTCCATGGCCCAATCCGCCGCCACGGCGGCGGAGCCCGTCGTCAACGGCGTCACCGCCGCCTGGTGGATCGCCCCGTTCGGCGCCGTCTTCGGGCTGTTCTTCGCCTGGGTTTGCTACAAGCTCATGATGAAGGCGCCCAAGGGAAATGCGCGCATGGAGGAAATCGCGGGCTACGTCCGCGAAGGCGCCATGGCGTACCTGAAGCAGCAGTACACCCGCGTGGGCCTTGTGTTCATGGTCCTGGTCCTGATTTTCGCGGCCCTCGCCTTCTTCGGCGTCCAGAACCCCTTCGTGCCCGTGGCCTTCCTGACCGGCGGCTTCTTCTCCGGCCTGTGCGGGTTCCTCGGCATGAAGACGGCCACGTCCGCCTCGAGCCGCACGGCCCAGGGCGCCAGCGAGAGCCTGAACCGCGGCCTCCAGGTGGCCTTCCGCTCGGGCGCCGTCATGGGCCTGGTGGTGGTCGGCTTCGGCTTGCTCGACATCACGATCTGGTACTACATCCTGGATAAAGTCGTCTACACGGCCGAGCACATGCGCGACGGCCTCTGGTTCCTGGTGCCGGCCGGGCTGGACGCCAAGACCAAGATGATCGAAATCACGACGACCATGCTGACGTTCGGCATGGGCGCCTCCACCCAGGCGCTCTTCGCCCGCGTGGGCGGCGGCATCTTCACGAAAGCCGCCGACGTCGGCGCCGACCTGGTCGGCAAGGTGGAGGCCGGCATCCCCGAGGACGATCCCCGCAACCCCGCCACCATCGCGGACAACGTGGGCGACAACGTGGGCGACGTGGCCGGCATGGGCGCGGATCTCTACGAGTCCTACTGCGGCGCGATCCTGGCCACGGCGGCGCTTGGCGCCACCCTGCCCGGCATCATGGCCTCGGAGGCCGTCAAGTATATCACCGCCCCGATGATCATCTCGGGCGTCGGCATCGTCCTCTCCGTGGCCGGCATCTTCGCCGTGCGCTGCAAGGAGGGCGCCAGCATGATGACCCTGCTCAAGGCCCTTCGCGTGGGCACCTGGGGCAGCTCGGCCCTGATCATCGTGGCGGCCGCCATCATGGCCCATTTCGACATCATCACCTGGGGCGTCTTCGGCGCCACGGTGGCCGGCCTTCTCGCCGGCGTGATCATCGGCTACTCCACCGAGTACTACACCTCCGACGAATACAAGCCGACGATGGGCGTGGCGAACCAGGCCAAGATGGGCCCCGCCACCGTGCTCATCGAAGGCCTGGCGGTGGGCATGATGTCGGCGGCCATCCCGGTTCTCGTGACCGTGGGCGGCGTGCTGGCGGCGTTCATCCTCTCGGGCGGCCTCCACAACCTGGCCATGGGCCTGTACGGCATCGCCTTCGCGGCCGTGGGCATGCTCGCGACCCTCGGCATCACCCTCGCCACGGACGCCTACGGCCCGATCGCCGACAACGCCGGCGGCAACGCCGAGATGTCCCACCTCGGCCCCGAAGTCCGCGAGCGCACCGATGCGCTCGACATGCTCGGGAACACCACGGCCGCCACCGGCAAGGGCTTCGCCATCGCCTCGGCCGCCCTCACGGCCATGGCCCTGCTGGCCGCGGAAGTGCAGGAAGTGGACGTCTGGATCCACAAGCTGAAAGGCACGCTCGGCTTCCAGTTCGACTTCGCCGGCTACGACCTGGCGGCCACCACCAATACGCAGCTCCAGTTCCTGGTCCACGCGTTCAACCTGACCATCCTCAACCCGTTCATGCTCGGGGGCATCTTCATCGGCGCCATGATGGCGTTCGTGTTCTGCGCCATGGCCATGAAGGCCGTCGGCCGCGCGGCCGGCGCCATGGTCGAGGAAGTGCGCGCCCAGTTCAAGGCGAAGCCCGGCATCATGCAGGGCACGGAAAAGCCCGACTACGCCCGCTGCGTGACGATCTCCACCGCCGGGGCCCAGCACGAGATGATGCTCCCCGCCCTCATGGCGATCGCGGTTCCCGTGGCCACCGGCCTGGTGCTCGGCGTGGCCGGCATCATGGGCCTGCTGGCGGGCGCGCTG
>CAIKKV010000294.1 GCA_903828035.1 uncultured bacterium | reverse complement strand
TGGGTCCAGACCCGCGGCGGGGTGATTCCCCCGCATACGGCGGTGGTGACCACGCAGAAGCTGCGGATCACGGGCAGCGACATCTTCTACGGGATCAATGACCTTCGCAGCGATGATTTCGGCGTCACCTGGACGGCGCCCGCGCCGCAGCCGGGGCTGATGCGCCGCGCGAACCCCGACGGCACCGAGGACTGCCCGTGCGACGGAACCCCCACCTGGCATGCAAAGAGCGGAAAGCTGCTGCTGACCGGGCACCTGGCGCAGTACCGGAATGACGAGCTCGTTCACGGGATGCGTCCGCGGTCGACCTATTACAGCGTGTATGACGAATCGGCCCGCCTGTGGTCCGAGTGGAAGAGCGTGCCGCTTCCGCCGGGGGATCCGGCTTGCTTCAACTCGGGAGCGGGCTGCGTGCAGCGGTTTGACCTGCCTGACGGGGACATCCTGCTGCCGATCTATTTCCGGGCGAAGGAGGATACGACCGGCTGCTTCCGGGCTTCCGTCATGCGCTGCGGCTTTGACGGAAAGGATGTGACGTTCAAGGAGCGCGGACCGGACCTGGTCTGCCCGGAGCCGCGCGGCTTCTGCGAGCCGTCGCTGACCTGCCTGAACGGACGCTTCTACCTGACCTTGCGCAACGACGTCCGGGGGTATGTGACGTCCGGCCGGGAGGGCCTCCATTTCGATGAGCTGAAGCCGTGGACCTTTGACGACGGCGCCGAGATCGGAAATTACAACACGCAGCAGCATTGGGTGACGCACAGCGAGGGGCTTTTCCTGGTCTACACGCGCCGAGGCGCCAACAACGACCATGTGTTCCGGCACCGCGCCCCGCTGTTCATGGCGCGGGTGGATACCGAGCGCCTGTGCCTGATCCGCTCGACGGAGCGCCCGGTGGTGCCCGAGCGCGGCGCCCGGCTGGGCAACTTCGGCATCTGCACGGCGTCGGCGGCCGAGACCTGGGTGGTGGTGAGCGAGTGGATGCAGACGATCGGGCCGGACAGCACCGATTGCACCGTCTGCGAGCGGTACGGCAGCAACAACGCGCTGTTCGTCTCCCGGATCAAGTGGAACAAGCCCAACTCCCTGGCGCCCGGCTGAGGGGTGTAACCGGGCGCGTTCTTATTCCGAGCGCCCCAGCTGGCGCCGGAACTCGCCGGGCGGCATGCCGAAGAAGCGGCGGAAGAGGCGGGAGAGGGCGTAGGGGTTGCCGAACCCGGCCTTCTGGGCGATTTCCTTCAGCGGGTAGCTGGCGGTCATGGTGAGGTCGCGCGCGTAGTCCAGCCGCATCCGGCGGACATCCTTCATGGGCGGCAGGCCCGTGAGCCGGCGGTAGGTCCGCGCGAAATGAAACGGGCTCAACCCCGCCTCCTTCGCCAGCCGCGCGAGCGTCAAGTGCTCCTCCATGTGAGCTTTCACGAAGGAGCGGACGAGGCGCACCATCTCCGTTTCCACTCCGCTGGAGTCGATGAAGAACCGGGTGATGAAAGCCTCGAACAGGGCGTTTCTCTCCGCCACGGCCTGGGGAGTGCGGTCGCCCTGGTCGGCATGGAGCCAGCGGATGATCTGCCGCAGCCGGCCGCTGTGGTCGTGGCGCCGCACGAGGCCGGGGCCGGGGGCGGAGGCGGACGGGCATTTCAGCGAGCAGTAGTAGCTTTCAACCGGATTTTCGGGGACGGATTTTTCGGCGTGGGGCATGCCGGCGGGGTAGATGACCACATCCCCGGCCTCCAGCGTGAAGTGGCCGTCCGCGCACTGCAGCCGCATGTTCCCGCGCATCATGACGATCAGCTCGTGGTAGGGATGGCGGTGCGCGGGGGTTCCCCAGGCCGGGTTCACGCCCAGGTGGCCGATCGTCAGCAGTTGAACTTTTTTAGGCATTAGCAAGAATGGTCAAAAAATGGCAAGCCGGGCCATTTACCCCGGCGCGGCCATTTTGTAGAGTTTTAAAGAGTGTTGACGGCATTTCTTCAAATGTTACGAGGTTGAAGGAAGGGCGTCAACAGGGCAATAACGGTCAATTCACATCGGAGGTCCGTCCATGGCCAAGATCGCGATGATCGGAGCGGGTAGCCTGGTGTTCTGCAAAACCCTGATGGCGGATTTCCTCGCCTCCCCGGCTTTGCGCGGCAGCGAGTTCAGGCTGATGGCCAAAACGCGCAAGCGGCTGGACAAGATGCACGCCTTCGTGGGCCGCATGATCCGGGACAACGGGCTGGAGGCGTCGGTCACCTCCACGACCAACCTGCGGGAGGCCCTGCGCGGGGCGGACTACGTGGTGGTCATGATCCAGGTGGGCGGGGTGGATGTCTTCGCGCTGGACTACACGATTCCGATGAAGTACGGCGTCGACAACTGCATTGCCGACACGATGGGCCCGGGCGGCATATTCCGGGCGCTCCGCCATATTCCCGCCCTGCTGGAGATTGCCGGCCTCATGCGCGAGGAGTGCCCGCGCGCCGTCCTCTTCAACTACGCCAATCCCATGGCCATGTGCTGCTGGGCGCTGGGCAAGGTGCCGGGGCTGAGCTTCGTGGGCCTGTGCCACGGCGTGCAGACGACCATGGACCTGATCGCCAGCTATACGGGCGTGAAGAAGGACGAGATCGACTTCACCGCCGCCGGCATCAACCATATGGCGTGGTTCCTGAGCCTGGAGCACAAGGGCCGCGACCTGTATCCGGCCCTGAAGCGGGAGTTCGAGAAACCGGGCTCCTACGTCAACGAGAAGGTGCGCGGCGAGGTGATGCGCCACTTCGGCTATTTCATGACCGAGAGCACGGGCCATCTTTCCGAGTACCTGCCGTATTTCCGGAAGAACAGGAAGGCCCTTGCGACCTATTGCGACGAGCCGGCGTTCGGCGGCGAGAGCGGCGCCTATTACCGGTACTGCAAGATGATCGCCGGCAAGTTCGCCCGGCTGGACCCCCTGTCGATCGAATCGACGCAGCTGGGGCCGCGCAGCGCCGAGTATTGCGCCCATATCATGGAGGGGCTGGAGACCGGCGTCCCGTTCCGGTTCAACGGCAACATCCGCAACGACGGGTTCATCACCAACCTGCCGCGCGGCTGCTGCGTGGAGGTGCCGGTGTTTGCGGATCGCACGGGCCTGCACCCGACGGTGATCGGCGATCTGCCGCCGGCCTGTGCGGCGCTGAACATGACCAACGTGCTGGTGCAGGGGCTGACGGTGGAGGCCAGCTTCACGGGGGATCCGGAGCTGATCATGCAGGCCGCGGCGCTGGATCCGCTGACGGCGGCGGTCTGCACGTTGAAGGAGATCCGGGAGATGACGAGCGAGATGCTGGAGAAGCAGCGGGCCTACCTGCCGCAGTTCAAGAAGCGCCGCATTCGTCCGGTGCCGGAGATCCGGATTTCGAAGACGGTGGTTCGCAAGGAGGTGCCGCTGGACCCGGCCCTGGCCATTGCCAACCGGTTTGGCAAACTCGCCAAGGCGTAAGGGGAGAGGGAAGAGGGTTTAGATTAAGATTAAGATTAGGATTAAGATTAGGATTAGGAAACAAGGATTGGGGTTATAGTTATGGACAAGAAAGCGGTTCGGATCGGGTTTGTCGGCGTCGGCGGCATGGGCCAATGCGCGCATCTGAAGAATTATGTGACCGTGCCGGATTGCCAGGTGGTGGCCCTGGCGGAGCTGCGGGCCGATCTGGGCGCCCAGGTGGCGGCGAAGTACGCCATCCCCAAGGTCTACACCAGCCATGAGGAGATGATCAAGGCGGAGAACCTGGATGCGATCGTGGCGTCCCAGCCCTTTACCCGGCACGGCACGCTGGTGCCCGAGCTGCTGAAGGCGGGCATCCCGATCTTCACCGAAAAACCCCTGGCCGGCAGCCTGGCCATGGGGCAGAAGATTGTGGAGGCCCTGAAAGCGAGCGGCACCTGGATGATGCTGGGCTATCACAAGCGCAGCGACCCGGCGACCCAGTATGTGAAGGCCGAAGTGGACGCGCTCAAGGCGTCGGGGGAGCTGGGCAAGTTGAAATATGTGCGGCTCCTGATGCCGGCGGGCGATTGGATTGCGTCCGGATTCAACGACCTGATCCGCGTGAGCGGGCCGATGCCGGCGCTGGCGTGGGATCCGGCCGATCCCGAGATGGACAAGAAAACCTACGAGCAGTACACCAGCTTCGTGAACTATTACATCCACCAGGTCAACCTGATGCGCCATTTGCTGGGCGAGAAGTTCGAGGTGAGCTTTGCCGATCCCTCGGGCGTGCTGATGGCGGGGCGGAGCGAAAGCGGCGTGGCGTGCGCGCTGGAGATGACCCCCTACCAGACCACGCTGGACTGGCAGGAATCGGCCTTCGTGTGCTTCGAGCGCGGCTGGCTGAAGCTGGAATTGCCGTCGCCCCTGGCCAGCAACCGGCCCGGCAAGGCGACCGTGTTCAAGGATGACGGGAAGAACATGCCCGTGACCCTGGAGCCGCAGTTCCCCTGGGTGCACGCGATGCGGCAGCAGGCGATGAACTTCGTGGCCGCCGTCCGGGGCGAGAAGCCCCCGATGTGCACGGCCGGGGAAGCGCTGGAGGATCTGAAGGTGGCGCGGCAGTACATCAAGCTCTGGAAGGGAGTCTAATCATGCCATTGAAATGGAAACGGGTGTGGATCGCGGACGAGACATTTGAGTCGGCCGGCGTTTTTGACGTGAACGGGGATGGGATTCCCGACATTGTCTCGGGCGCGTATTGGTACCAGGGGCCGGATTTTCGCAAAAAGACCGAGATCGGGCGGGTCAAGTCGTCGGGCGAATATTATGACGACTTTTCCACGATTCCGCTGGATATCAACGGCAATGGACGCCTTGATTTTGTGACGGGCGGCTGGTGGGGCGGAAACCTGCGCTGGAGGGAGAACCCCGGCGAGAAGGGCGGGGAGTGGACGGAGCACAGTATCGGCGAGACGGGCAACATCGAGTCAACCCGGGCCTGGGACATCGACGGGTGCGGGATCCCGGAACTGGTTCCCAATACGCCCAACTCCAATGAGCTGACGTTTTACAAGCTCCGGACTGACGAAAAGGGGCGGGGAACGGGCGAGTTCGACCGGATTTCGGTGTTTACGTTTCCGGCGGGCATGATTCAGGGGCACGGGCTGGGCTGCGGGGATGTGGCTGGCAACGGGCGCATGGACATTGTGCTGCGGAAAGGCTGGCTGGAGTGTCCCAAGGATCCGCTCAAGGGGGAGTGGAAGTGGCATCCGGAGTTTGAGCTGGATCGGGCCAGCGTGCCCGTCCTGGTGCAGGATATCAATGGCGACGGGCTGAGCGAGCTGATTGTCGGCCAGGCGCATGGGTACGGGCTGGATTGGTGGCAGCAGAAGGTGGCGGGAGGGGTGCGGACGTGGACGAAGCACCCGATCGATCCGTTCAATGCGCAATATCACGACATGATGTGGGCGGATATCGATGGCGACGGGAAGATGGAGCTCGTTACGGGAAAGCGCCATCGCGCTCACAACGGCAATGAAGCGGGCGAGTGGGACGATGTGGGGATCTACTATTTCAAGTGGACCGGGGAGTCCTTCGCCAAGCAGGTCATCGATTACGGCCCTATTGGTGTCGGGAAGGGCTGCGGCATCCACTTTGCGCTGGCGGATTTGCGCGGAACGGGACGGCTTGACCTGGTGGCGCCCGGCAAGGACGGGCTCTATCTCTACCTGAACGAAGGCTTGTAAAAAGAAGAGGGCTTCCCGGTTTCCCGGGAAGCCCTCTGGAATCATCGGACAGGCCGATTACTTCAGGGTGTGCACATCCTTGATGGTGGCATCCGTGCTGGGGCAAACGACCGCTTCGCCAACCTTGGCGGGCAGAGCGATGTCAACATTGCCTTCGGGGCACTTGGGAAGAGTGCCGCCCTTGATGTAGGCCAGGATGTTGGTGCCGTTCGCGCTCGTAGCCGCACCAATGTCTCCGCCTTCGGCGATGTTATTCGCCATGGCCCACTGCTCCACCGCATCACGAATCATGCGCTGGCCGTTCTGACAGGTGCTCTTGCGGGATTCCGAGCGGATCTTCGAGAACGACGGGATAGCAATCGCAGCCAACAGGCCAATAATCGCCACCACAATCATGATCTCGACCAGTGTGAAACCTCTCTTCTTCATAGCCTTCTCCTCTTTCTCGTCGTTTT
>CAIKKV010000293.1 GCA_903828035.1 uncultured bacterium | reverse complement strand
GGTGTGGATGGTGGTGGATGCGGCGCTGGGCAACAATGCCGTATCGCAGGTGAAGCATTTCCACGAAGTGATCCCGCTGACCGGCCTGATCGTGGCCAAGTTGGACGGCTCGTCCAAGGCCGGATTTCTCCTGGGCCTTCGCAAGGAACTCGGCGTGCCCGTCAAGTTCGCCGGCCTGGGCGAAGGCATGAACGACCTGGAGCCGTTCAAGCCGAAAGAATATGTCAAAGCCCTGCTGGGCGTGGATGGAGCGGGAGCATGAGCGCCTCGCCGGCAGAACGATCCGACCTGCGATGGATGCGTGAAGCCGTTAAGCTGGCTGCCCGCGGCGAAGGCTGGACCCGGCCGAATCCTCCGGTCGGCGCGGTGGTGGTCAAGGCGGGAAAGGCCGTGGGCCGCGGCTGGCACCAAAAAGCCGGGGGCCCCCACGCGGAAGTGCATGCGCTGGCCGAAGCCGGCGCCGCTGCGCGCGGCGCCACGATCTACGTCACGCTGGAGCCCTGCTCGACCTTCGGACGGACGCCGCCTTGCACGGATGCGATCAAGGCCGCCGGCATTGCCCGCGTAGTGGCGGGAACGGGGGATCCCAATCCGAGGCATGAGTCCCGCGCGTTCCAGATCCTGGAGGCGGCGGGAATCGCCACGGTTCGCGGGGTGATGGATGACGAGTGCCGGCAGCTGATCGCCCCGTTCGCCAAGTGGATCCGGACCGGCATGCCGTACCTCACGCTGAAGCTCGCCATGACGGCCGATGGCCGGATTGCCGACTCCTCGGGGCAATCGCGCTGGATTACGGGCCCCGAAGCGCGCGCCGAGGTGCATCGGTTGCGTCGGCGGGCGGATGCCATCCTGGTGGGCGCCCGCACGGTGATCAAGGATAATCCAAGCCTGCTGCCGGAAGGCCCTCAGCCGAACGCCCTGTACCGGGTGATCATCGACGGGCAGGGCCGCTCCCAGGCGGATGCCCAGGTGTTCACCGACGCCCGGGCCGGCAACACGATTTTGTGCACCACCCACGATTGTCCGGACAGCCGGCGGAAACGGTGGGAAGCCCATGGCGCCGCCGTCTGGGGCGTCCCTTCCCGCAAGGGGAAGATCCAGCTGACCGAAGTGCTGCGCCTGCTTGGAAAGATGGGCCTGCTTCATGGCGTGTGCGAAGGCGGCGGCGTGCTGGCCGAGGGTCTGGTTCGCGAGGGGCTGGTGGATGAGTTCTGGCTGTTTTACGCCCCGCGCCTGCTTGGCGGCCGGTCCGTTCCGGGATTCGGAGGATCCGGCTGGACCCTTTCGGCTGCTCCGGCGTTGCGGTTCGGCTCCGTTGTCCGGACCGGCAGCGACCTGTGGGTCCGCGCATTTCCAGCCGCAGACAAAGAGGAGGCGACATGTTCACCGGACTAATCGAGCGCATGGGACGTCTGATCCGGCGCGAGGAACGCGGCGCCGGAGGACGGTTGATGATCGACGCCTCGGGCTGGAGCGAGCCGCTGATCCTTGGCGAAAGCGTCGCCGTGGAAGGCGTCTGCCTGACGGTGGCGGAGATCAGCGCCCACGGATTTGCCTGCGACATCCTCAGGGAGACGCTGGCCCGCACCACGCTGGGCTTGAAGAAACCCGGCGCGGCCGTGAATCTTGAGCGGGCGCTGCGGCCGGACGGCCGTCTGGGCGGCCATTTCGTGACGGGCCATGTGGACGGGGTGGGGGCGTTGGCCGCGATGGGTCAGGCGGGCCCCGATATCATCCTGACCCTTCAGGCGGAGGAGGAGTTGATCGGCGGCATGGTGCTCAAGGGCTCGATCGCGGTGAATGGCGTCAGCCTCACGATTGCCCGCCTTTCCGGGCGGGATTTCGAGGTCCACCTGATTCCCCACACGTTGAAGCAGACCTCCCTGGAGTCGATGCGCCCGGGCGAATCCGTGAATCTCGAAACCGATATGCTCGGCAAATACGTGAAAGGGTTCCTGGCGCAAACCCAATCCAGGGGGGTGACGCTGGAACGTTTGGGGGAAGCTGGCTTTTTGTAGGGGACTTTTTTGCTGACTTTTTGCAAGCGAGTCTTGACCGAGGAGGGAGGCTCGTGATATTATCAAAAACTTTTGACAATACCGCGAGGCTTTGAAAACGATGATTGACAAATTGCTGGAGTTGCAGGATCGGGACATCCGGATCGCTCAGATCGAGCGTGAATTACGGGATAATCCTGCACGCAAGGAGCAGATGCTGTCGAGGATGGGGGACTCCAAGTCCGCCCTGACCGACGCCCGCGAGAAGCTCAAGGCCCAGCAATCCAAGATCAAGGGCTATGATCTGGAGATTGAAAGCCGGCGGGAAAAGATCAAGAAATTGCTGATGGAGCAGGGGAGCCTGAAGTCCAACAAGGAATACCAGGCCATGACGTCGCAGATTCGCGTCGTCGAGCAGGAAATCAACAAGATCGAGGATCAGATCTTAGGCGTGTGGGGCCTGGCTGAGTCGCATGCGGCGGACGTAAAGGCCCGCGAAAATGACCTGAAGGGCGAAGATTCGGTTGTCCAGCAGGACGTCAAGGGGTTGGATCACCGGGTTCTTGAGCTGCAGAAGGAATTGGATGCGCTGAAGGCGGAGCGCCAGGGAATGGCCACGGGCATCGAAGCGAGGTGGCTGGCCATTTACGAGCGGATCATGGCGAAGAAGAAAGATCGCGCCCTGGTCGAAGTGACAAACGGCGTCTGCGGAGGGTGCCATATGTCCCTGCCGCCGTTCCAGAAGCACGAAGCACGCAAGCGGACGGACATCATCACCTGCACCTTCTGCGGGCGGATGCTGTACGCTTGATAATTTTGTCGAGGGGGAAGGGTATTCGGTCGCTGCGGAGCATTCGCAAGGATGTTCCGGGGAGGAAAGTCCGGACTCCATAGGGCAGGATGTCCCGCTGTAGTGGTGGGAAACCTTCCGGTAAACGGGAGGAATGGAAAGCGCCACAGAGACATACCGCACGCGTCCGCAAGGGCGCTGTAAGGGTGAAAAGGCGGTGTAAGAGACCACCGGGAGGCTCCGTAAGGACCTTCGCAAGGCAAGCCCCATCCGGAGCAAGATCAAATAGGAAACGGAGAGACGGCCCGTCTCGCGCTCTTTCGGGAGCACCGTTTCGGGTTGATCGCATAGATAAATGATCGACACGGAAACGTGAACAAAATCCGGCTTATGTCCCTTCTCCCTCGACATTTTTTGCCGCGACGCCGCTGGACGGCGGCTCTTTTGCTTGGCGCCGCCGCACTCGCGGCCGCCTTTGGCGTCGACATGGCGCTCGTGAAACTGCCGGGCTTGGCCCAGGCTGAAACCCTTCGTCAAAACCGCCCGGCGCCAATCCGGTCCGAGCGGCGGCTTTCGCTGCCGCTCGAGGGATGGGCGGTTTTCCGAATGGATGGCGAGGCGGTCCGTCACGTTTCAGGGAACCTGGCCGGCCGATTCCGCCTGGCGGGAACGTTCCGGGTTGTGCAACCGGACGCCACGATCCAGAAAGCCGTCCTGAACGACCTGGTTAAAAACGACGCACCCCTGATTGTGGCTGTTGGCGACAAGCTGGACGACGGCATCCAGGTGCGATCCATTGAGCATGACCGGATGGAGCTGGTCCAGCAGGACGTGGTGTGCGTGCTGACGTTGGATTTTTCGACGACAAACGGCGTCGCGGACGCATCCGCGGGATCCGGGGCGGGGACGAACGATATCTTTCAAGGCTATCCGGTGATGGGCAAGGGCCAATTCGGCATCCAGGTGGCTGACGGCCACTGGCTGTTTGAGCGACAGAAAGTCCTGGCCTATTACAACACGGTTTTGGAGGATGCGGATCGACTGGTTGCCTTATTCGACTCCCTGAAGCCGCTGTATGGCGAAGATCGAAAGATCGGCGGATACATCCTGATCCCCGAGGGCGAGAACGAGTTTTTCAAGGAAGTCGGCCTCCAGGAGGGCGACGTGATCCGCAAGGTGAACTCGGCGCCGCTGATGAATCGGAGAGTGGCGGAGAGTTTCATCCGGGATTTCGGCAACAACGAGCTTAGCGCGGCGGTGCTGGAAATCGAACGAGCCGGCGAGCCTGTCAAAATGGTGTACGAACTTCGCTGAGCCCCTGAACGGGGCACTTGACCAACCCCGAGACATCCCTGCAAAGCGCCCCACCCGTCTAGTTTACATAAGATGTATTATGCGACGTGACGCCCTGTTGATAGTGTAACATGTTGCATGGCAATGAGTTACGATGTCTGTTGGTAAGCTGGTAAATCCAGGTTCGCAAGTGACGGACGCACAGGATGTGAACAGGATGAAATAGCCGGCTCCACCGCTTATCAGCGGCGGCTACATATTCTAACGAGGCAATCGCCCACGGTTCTCGTGTAGCTGC
>CAIKKV010000292.1 GCA_903828035.1 uncultured bacterium | reverse complement strand
CACCTCCTACCAGACGCCGATCAAGAACGATCCCCAGGATTACGCCGGCAAGCTCGGCACCATGATGCTCATGATGCAGGGTTTTACCGCGGAGCGGATGTATGACATGGGCATGGGGCGGATGACCTTCAACCTGGAGCTCGACGAGGCGGGCAAGGTGAAGGTCCACGTGCTGAAGTGCGACAAGACCGCCGCCGAGATCTACGCGATGGGCGGCGGCCGGGGCCGCCTGTTCAGCTACATCGCCGCGCAGGTCCGGGCTCAGCTTCCTCAGGATAAGGCCCGGAATGTGGTCATCACCGCATTTTCCAAGTTCAATCCCGCGACCAAGCACAACATGGCCTACGCCGCGCTGGGCGGGGGAAACACCGCCTGGTTTGGCGGATCGAATCTCTACAGCTACCCCCGGCGGCTGGCGGACATCCAGGCGGCGTTCATGGATGCCACGCCGATCGACACCGACAATTACTCCAGCGACTCGGTGGGCCGCCACGCCTTCTGGGCCAACGCCTCCACCAGCATCGGGGCCGCCCTGCACGAGCTGGGCCATACCTTTGAGCTGCCGCACAGCCGCGACGGGTTCGACATCATGACGCGCGGCATGGATTTCTTCAGCCGCTTCTGGGTGCTGCAGGAAGCGCCCAAGCGCGGCCAGACGCAGCTTTTTGATTTTAAGGAGGAGCGCTCCGCCCGCTGGACGCTGGCCAGCGCCGCTTTCCTGAAATACACGCCCTGGTTTGCCATGGACGCCCGCGACTACACCAAGGAGAACCGGATCCAGGCCCGCCCGGGGCGCGAGGCGGACGAGTTTATCGTGACCTCGCCCGACGGGATCGGCGCCGTGCTGCTGGGCAGCCCGGGCTCGATTTCGACGGCGGTGCCGCGGGACTGGTCCAAGCCCGAGCCCACCTCCGTGGTGGTGAACGCGAAAGCTTTTGCGAAGGACCTGGAAGGGGACCGCGCCTGGCTGCGGATCATCGACACCCAGGGGCATGTGACGAACGCCTTTCTCAAGGCCATGCGGGCGCCGGGCGGACCGGCCAAGTGATGCGAGGGATTTTGGGAACAGGGCTGGCCATTCTTGCGATGGGCGCAACAGGCGCCGCGGCCGATTGGCCGGCGGCCGCGCCCGCCCGCCTTCCGCCGCCGGGCCATCCCTGCCTCTACCTGACCCCGCCGGAGGCGGCCGCCGCGCGCGAGCGGTTCCGGACGGCGCCGTGGGCCCGGGCCATCGGCACCCAGCTTCTGGCGCGGGCCGAGGCCGCGCTGGCGGAAACGCCCGATATCCCCCGCGCGGGCGGGCAGTGGGCCGGCCACTATGTCTGCCAGGATTGCGGCCTCCGCCTGAAAACCGTTTCCCCCACCGCCCACGTCTGCCCGAAGTGCGGGCGCACCTTCAGCGGCGGCATCTACGACGAAGCCGGCGTGGCGGAGCGCCACAGGAAATGCTGGCGCGCCACCCTGGACGCGGCCCTCGCCAATGTGCTGGCGCCCAAGCCGGAATACCAGCGGCGCGTCCGGGATGTCCTGGTCGAGTACGCATCGTTCTACACGAATCTCCCCTTGCACGACTACCGCGGGCAGACGGGCACGAACGCCTACGCGCGGGGCGCCCGGCTGACGGCGCAGACGCTCGACGAGTCGGGCCTGCTGGTCCAGATCGCCCGGGCGTACGACCTGGTGTATGACGCGCCGTGCTTCACGCCGGAGGATCGCGGGCTGATCGAGACGAACCTGCTCCGCGCCATGGCGGCCACGATCCAGCGCAATCCGTGGGGGCGGCTCAACTGGCAGTCCGATCACAACGCCGCGCTGATTTCGGCGGGCCTTCTGCTCCGGGACAAGGCGCTGGTGGACCAGGCCGTCAACGACCCCGCCAACGGATTTCTATTCCAGATGCGCAAGGGCGTGCTCGAGAGCGGCCTGTGGTACGAGGGATCGATCGCCTACCATTACCAGGCCCTCGCCGCGCATATCGTCCTGCTGGAGGCGGCCGCCCGCGCCGGCATGGATTTGTATACGACTCCGCCCGTCCGCAAGATGTTCCTGGCGCCGATCAGCCAGCTGATGCCCGACGGAACATTCCCTCCCCTCAACGATGGCGGGCGGGACGGCATCGCCTCGCGCCGCGCCGCCTACGAGGTGGCCTTCCGCCGGTATGGCGACCCCGTGTTCGGCCAGCTGGTTCATCCGCGCGATACGCTTGAGGCGCTTTTCTGGGGCGCCGCCGAAGTTCCTCCCGCCGCCGCAATGGAGCCGCTGTCTTCGCAGAGCGGGTTTGCGGAAGGGCTCGCCATCCTGCGGGACAAGGCGGGAAAGACGGCGCTGTACCTGGACTATTTCAAGGGAACGACCCAGCACACCCAGCCGGTCCGGCTGCATATGCTGCTGTATGCGCACGGCGACATCCGCTTTGTGGATCCCGCCACGATGATGTACGGGCACCCCATGCACGAAGGGTGGGGCCGCCAGACCTTCGCCCACAACACCGTGGTGGTGGACGAGCAGATCCAGGAGAAGTCGGAAGGCGAGCTGGTAGCGTTCGAACAAGGCGCCGGCTGGGTGATGGCCCGCGCCCGGGCCAAGGCGGCCTACAAGGGCGTGGTGCTGGATCGCACCGTCCTGATGCGCGGCAGCGCGATCGTCGATGTGTTCCGCTGCACGGCCGGGACCGCGAGCACGTTCGATCTCCCGCTCCATATGAGGGGAACGCTTTCCGGCCTCGGGGAGGGCGAGCCGCAGGCCCGGCTTTCCGACAGCCCCGCCTATCGCGAGGCCCGGGAGGTGCGGCATCTCGCCAGGCCGATCCGGGATTTCTCGCTCGGCACGGGGGAGGGGCGCCGGATCGCGGTTTCGGTGTTCGACACGTCCGACTGTTACGAGGCAAGCGGATATGGGAACGACCTGACGGAGCTCGTGCCGATGATCCTCCGGCGCCAGAAGGGGCTGAAGGCCGACTTTGTGGCGGTCTACCAGCTGCTGGAGCGCGGGGAGGAGCCGGTCAAGGCGTCGGCCGACCTGGGGCCTGCCATCGCCGTTCATTTCGGGGACACATGCCTCACGGTCGACGGTGACGCGCGGGTGACGGTGGAAAAGAAATAGGTAAAACAGAGAGGTTGGAAATCATGGGCAGTTCCACGCTGACGCTGGCATCCCTCGACTGGGTGATCATTATTGCTTCCGTGGCCGTCTGCTTTTTGCCGGCCCTGTGGTTCGCGCGCCGGGCCGGCAAGAGCGTGTCCGAGTTTTTCGCCTCGGGCCAGTCGGCTCCCTGGTGGCTGATCGGCATCTCGATGGTGGCCACGACGTTCAGCGCGGACACGCCGAACCTGGTGACCGATATTGTCCGCAACGACGGCATCGCCGGCAACTGGGTCTGGTGGGCGTTCCTGATCACCGGCATGATGACGGTGTTCCTGTATGCGCGCATGTGGCGCCGCTCGGGCGTCATCACGGATCTCGAGTATTACGAGATCCGCTACGGCGGGCGGGCCTCCGGCGCGGTGCGCGGCTTCCGCGCCATTTATTTGGGCCTGCTGTTCAACTGCTTCATCATGGCCTCGGTCAACCTGGCGGCGGTGAAGATCGCCGCCGTGGCCTTTGGCTGGGCGCCCATGAAGACGCTGCTGATCTGCGGAGCGATCAACGTCTTTTTCGCCGCCACCTCGGGGCTGTGGGGCGTGCTGGTGATCGACCTGATCCAGTTCGGCATCGCGATGTGCGGGGCGGTGGCGCTGGCCGTGTTCGCCTTGAAGCAGCCGGAGATCGGCGGCCTGGCGGGCGTGGTGGAGAAGGTGGGCGGGCTTACGACCGCCAAGGGCGCCGGCGGGCTGCTGAACTTCATTCCGGACTTCAGCAACAAGGAGGCCCTGATGGGTATCTTCCTGATGCCGCTGCTGATCCAGTGGTGGTCGGTCTGGTATCCGGGCTGCGAGCCGGGCGGCGGCAGCTACATCGCCCAGCGCATGCTGGCGGCCAAGTCGCAGCGCGACGCCCTGGCCGGGACGCTGTTCTTCAACGTCGCGCATTACGCGATGCGCCCCTGGCCGTGGATCCTGGTCGCGCTGGCCACGTTCGTTTTCTATCCCATCGATCCGCCGGCGAAGATGCAGGCGGCGCAGGCGGCCATCACGCAGGCGGGCGGGGCGGACAAGGTGGACGAGGCCACCCGCATGACGGCCAAGGGGTTGACCTCGCTGCGGCAGGCCTATCCGGAGATGGCGGAGAGCAAGATCGGCCATGACCTGGCCTATCCGGCCATGATGAAGTATTTGCCGAAAGGGTTCCTGGGGCTCATGCTGGCGGGGCTGCTGGCGGCGTATGTCTCCACCATGATCACGCATCTGAACTGGGGCACCTCCTACCTGGTGCATGATTTCTACCAGCGCTTCATGAACCCGGGCGCCTCGCAGGGGCACTATATCCTGATCGGCCGGGTGGCCACGGGGTTGCTGATGATCATCTCCGGCTGGCTGACCCTGCACCTGGAATCGGCCAAGCAGAACTTCGACATCATCCTTTCCATCGGGGCCGGCACGGGCCTGCTTTACCTGATGCGCTGGTTCTGGTGGCGGATCACGGCCTGGAGCGAGATCGCGGCGATGGCCTCGTCGTTCATCGTCGCGGTGTTCGTGATGCCGGCGATCGATCTGCCGGGCCATATCGAGCTGATCCTTTCCGTCGCCATCACCACCGTGGTCTGGGTGGTGGTCACGCTGGTCACGCCGCCCGCGGACGGGGAGAAGCTGGAGAGCTTCTACCGGCTGGTGCGGCCGGCGGGGCCGGGGTGGAAGCATATCCGGGAGAAGACCGGCTTGCCGCCCGCGGCGGACAGCCTGTCGCAGGAAATGCTGGGCTGGGCCGTGGGAACGATTGCGGTGTGGACAGGCCTGTTTACGACTGGCAGCTTCCTGTTCGGCAAAACGACTCAGGGCTTTGCGCTACTGGCCGTCTTCCTGGTCTCCTCGGCTTTCCTGGTGAAGTTGATCAAGGGCCTGTGGTCCGCGGGGAAAGAGACGGAAGCCGGATCCCGGTGACCGGCGGATCCTCTCGCATTGTCTAAAGGACAGCATGGCCGGAAGGGCAATCCTTAGTCGCGTCGTGGATTTGGGGCGGAAATCGCGGTTGACCGGGCCCATGGGAAAGGGCATAAACTACACAGGGTTGGACCGGCTGTCAAAACGGCGCGATTTCGGGAGAAGAGTGTGCTGCAATGTCCATAAGCGTTATCGACATGCTGCTGCTGGCGATGGGGGGGTATGCCATCCTGATGGTGTACACGCTGTCGCGGACGCGTTCGGCGACCGCCCTCTACTTCTTCCTGATCCTGCTTATCAGCTTTGTCTGGGATTTAAGCTACTACCTGGAGCTGGTCCTGCCGACCCTGGAGCTGAAGCTTCTCGCGCATCTGGCTCGCTTCCCTTTCCTGCCATGGCTCACCCTGCTATGGCTGGCGATGATCCGCAGCCTGCTGGGGGTTGGCCGATGGCTGCCGCGCGGGTTCTGGGTGGGCTATGCGGTCTTTTGCGCGATGAGCGTGCTGGTGGCGATAACCGGTGCCTGGCATACGTGGTTCCAGTATGACTTTGCCATCCATCCCGTGGGCGCGTACGGCATTCTGGGGTACACCAAAGGGCCGTGGTACCGGGTTTACGAGTTCTTCCAGAACATCACGGCCTGGTTCGGGCTGTTCCTGATGGTGAGCGCCTGGACCGGCGCCACGCCTGGCATGCGGAGATCCCTGCCGTTTCTGATCATCGGATTCGCCTTGCCGCTGGTGATGAACACACTGCAGGCCCTGGGGCTGTCGCCGGTGCCGCACATCAACCTGGCGCCCTTCACCACGATCATCTCCGTGACCGTTTTTGCCTGGATGGTGCTGGGGCGGCGCGCCTTGGACATTGTTCCGGTCGCCCGCGGCGTGCTGATCGACAGCCTGCGCGAGCTGGTGTTTGTCGCGGACGAGAAGGGGCGGCTGGTGGACATGAACCAGGCAACGCAAACCACGATCGGGCGGACGCTGGACTCCTGCCTGGGGCGCCACGTTTCGGAGCTGCCGAACCCCTGGGGCGATTTTTTCAGGGCCTGCGAGGGCGGCGCAGGGGGGAGCCCCTCGGTCATCGAGGCGGAGTGGGGCGGGCAGGCCCGATGGATGGAAGGCTCCTGCCTGGACATTTGCGAGAAGCCGGGTAAATCCCTGGGCAAGTTATATGTGTTTCGGGATGTTACCGCGGAGCGGATCTACCAGAAGCAACAGCTGGAGTACCTGCGGCTTCTGGAACAGCGGAAATACCTGCGGCAGCAGGAGCTGCTGGTCCGCGACTTGCACGATGGCATCGGCGGGCAAATCGCAGGCATCGGCATGATCAGCGCGCTGGCGCTGAAGGAGGAGGATGCCGGCCAGCGCGAGCAGGCGCTGCGTAATATCATGGGGCTGGCGGCAGAGGGCAGCGTGGAGGTGCGCAGCTTGATGGCCACGCTGGAAAGCCGCGAAATGCTCTGGCCGGACTTGATCGTGGAAATGCGGCGGCATGGCCAGATGTTCCAGCATAATCACGGGATCGGATTCAGCCTTGTGGTCGAGGGGGAGGGCGACGAGGGGGGGCCGGGGCTGTTTGCCGGCATGTCGTTGTTTCACGTCTTCAAGGAGGCGCTCAACAATGTGGCCAAGTACGCTAAGGCCAACGAGGTGTCGGTGCACCTGGCCTTGACGGAGGGGCGGTTGCGCCTGGGCATCAAGGATGATGGCCGGGGGGGGGCGCAGGAAATCAACGCGGGCCGCGGCCTGCGCAATATGCGGCAGCGCATCGAGGAGCTGGGCGGGACGCTGGCTGTGGCCAACGACCAGGGGGTGCGCCTGACCTTCGACGCACCCCTCCCCCTGAAGTCGCCGGATCAGGGTTCTCTCGTCGAGCAGGATGGGGCGGGCTGGGGGGGAAGCCTGTGAATATCTGCATTGTCGAAGACAACCGGATGTTGCTGGATAATCTGCGCCTGCTGCTGCAGGGCGAGGCCGACATGGAGGTGGTCGGCGGCTTCTGCTCCGCAGAGGAGGCGCTGGCCCAGATGGACTGGAGTCGGGTGGACATGCTGCTGGCGGACATCGACCTGCCGGGCATCTCCGGGGTGGAGCTGATCGGCAAGGTGAAGGAGGCCCATCCCGGCGTGGAAGCGCTGGCGTATACCATTTGCGAGGACCGAGCCGTCGTGATGGCGGCCATCCGCGCGGGCGCGAGCGGCTACCTGTTGAAGGGCAGCACGCCGCGCGTCTTGATCGAATCCATCCGCGAGCAGCATGCCGGCGGCGCGCCGATGACGCCGAAGATCGCAAGAAAACTGATCCTCGAGTTTCGGCTCAAGGAGGCGCCCCGGGGAGAGTTGGACGCCGCAAACAGCGGCAGCGTCCTTACGCCGCGCGAAATCGCCATCTTGCGGTTGGTGGTAAAAGGCTTATCCTACGGAGAGATTGCCGATCAACTGAAGATCAGCCCGCATACGGTTCACGCCCACATCAAGAATATCTACGAAAAGCTCCAGGCGCGCTCCCGGCAGGACATGCTGTTGAAAGCCCGGCGGCTGGGCGCGATCTGATCCTTCTCCTCCTCGTATCCCCTGAAAATCACCCGCGCAGGGTATGGCCGGCTAATCCGGCTGCCTGATATACTTGACTATTGGTCTATTCGGTTTGTTTCAGGCAACACGCATACTGCGAGGCGACAGATGATGACATTTCTGCAGAGGGTGGCCGCCGCCTTAAGTCCGGATTCATGTTCCAAGCGCTGGAAAATCCGACGAACCTGTTTCCGATCCCTGAAGGCAGGGTTGCTGACTGCGCTGGTGACGTGCGGCGTGCTGGCCGGATCAACCGCTCAGGCGTGGAATATCAAGGATTACTCGGTGGCGCCGGCCGGCACGGGAACCGTAACCGATCCGTACCAAATGAGCAGTCTGGGCAACCTGGTCTGGCTTTCCGACAACCTCGGCTCGCTGACGGAGCTCACCTACTGCATCCAGACCGCGAATATCGATGCCTCTCCAGCCGCGGCGTGGCCGCAGGGGTTCCCGAAGATCTCCACCCAGAACAACAAGAACCGCTACATCCTCAAAGTGTATGACGGGCAGGGGTATACAGTTTCCAACCTCGTGATGAAGGTCTATGCGTTCTCGCCATTCGAAAACATTGGATTCTTTTCCTACCTGCAAGGGACGACCATCCGGAACCTGGGGTTGGTGAATGTCAGCATTGACGGCGGCGTGTATGACACCGGAGGCTTGGTCGGGTCACTTTATTATGGTGGCGTCATTGAGGACTGCTATGTGACCGGCCGCATTACGGCGCTAGGAGGGGCCGCCGGGGGGTTGGTTGGGTACTCCGCTGACGAGCTGAGGATAGAGCGATGCTGGGCGGATGTGACCATTAATGTCACATCCAACGTGTCCGGGTTGAGTAGTGGGGAATGGACGTACGGGCCCAGCACGCTGGGCGGTTTGGTTGGACGATGCAGCTTGAAGGGTTCGGCCGTGAACTGCTTTGTCCAAAGTGCGAGCTTATCCGTTGTAGAAGGTGTCGTGGGGGGATTATTCGGGGCGCTAGCCAGTGGCGGCGCCCGATACGAATCAACCCGTTTTGGATTCACGAACAACTATTCCGTCGTTTCCGGGCTATCCCCATTCGGCTATGTCGATCCAGAGCTGAATCTATATATGACAAATGTGTTCTGGGACACCAATGTGGCGGGCGTGGTGACCGGTGAGGCGACGAACTGCGTCGGGTATTCCACCGCGGAAAT
>CAIKKV010000291.1 GCA_903828035.1 uncultured bacterium | reverse complement strand
CTTGTCGCATGACATTCGGGATCGGATCGCCGAGGAGCTGAACACCGATATTCTTCCGTTCTGGATCCAGCACACCCTCGACCATGAGCATGGAGGCTTTGTGCCGCGCCTGACCAACGATTTAAAAGTCAACTGGCATGGACCCAAGGGTTTGATACTCAACACCCGCATTCTCTGGACCTTCTCTGCTGCTTTTCGCCACCAGGCGTCGCCCGTGTTTCGCGACATGGCGTTCAAGGCGTACGATTACCTCAACCGTTTTTTCGCGGATCGCGAGCATGGCGGAGTTTTCTGGTTCCTCAACGTCCGTGGGGCAGTCATCGACGATTCCAAGAAAATTTACGGCCAGGCGTTTTATATCTATGCGCTGGCTGAGTTCTATCGTGCGTTTCGCGAAAAGGCTGCGCTGCAGACGGCGACGGAAGTGTTCGACCTGATCGAGAAACACGCTCACGATGCCCGCTTCAAAGGTTATGTCGAAGCCCGCAACCGGGATTGGTCCGAGGCGGCAGACCTGCGGTTGAGCGCCAAGGACCAGAATGAAAAGAAGTCGATGAACAACCACCTCCATGTTCTGGAGTCCTACACCCATCTCTACAGGGTGTGGAAATCGCCTGTTTTGCGCGACAGGCTGGCGGAGCTGATTGAGCTCTTCGAACAAAAAATCACCGATCCCGTCAGCTTCCATTTCCATCACTTCTTTGATGAACAATGGGGGGTCAAATCCCGCTCCTACACTTACGGTCACGATATCGAGGGCAGCTGGCTCCTGTGCGAAGCCGCGGAGGTTCTCGGCGAGACGGACGCCAGGGCCCGCGTGCATGCCTTGTCCTTGAAGCTCGCACGGGCGGTGCTGATGGAGGGCCTGGACCGGGATGGCGGTCTCTGTTACGAGGGCAGGGGGGGCAGGGTGATCAATCCGAACCGCGAATTTTGGCCGCAGGCCGAGGCGCTCGTCGGCTTTCTGAACGCCTACCAGCTTTCAAAGGACCTGACTTATTACGACGCCGCCGTGCGCGTGTGGAACTATATCGAAACTCACTTCGTGGACCGCACGCATGGGGAATGGTTCTGGCGCGTGGACCGGCAGGGGCATGCCGATCCATCGGAGCTCAAGGTTTCCGAGTGGAAATGCCCCTATCATAACGGGCGCGCCTGCCTGGAGGCAATCCGGCGGCTGGATGAAATCCATGGAGCAAAAAAATAACCGGCAAGACAAACATCAATGCGACTATGAAAAAATCCGAATTTCAAAAGCGGCTCAAGGCCCTGAGCGCCGGGCATAAGGCGCTCATCCGGCAAAAGAACAAGGCGGTGACGCCTGGCAACGGCATCTATGAGCGCTGGAAAAATCCTGTGCTCACCGCGGCCCATGCCCCGGTGTTCTGGTGCTATGACCTCAATCCTAAAACCAATCCGTTCCTGATGCAGCGCATGGGAGTCAACTGCGTCTTCAAAGCCGGCGCGATGGAATATGAGGGATGCATCGTGGTCATGGCTCGCGTCGAGGGCTGGGACCGCAAATCGTT
>CAIKKV010000290.1 GCA_903828035.1 uncultured bacterium | reverse complement strand
GCCACAGCCCTTGGATTCCTCCTCAGCGGAAGCCTTTTGGCCGACGATCAACGCGAGTTCACGGAAGCCGCCCGCAGCGGCGATACGGCCAAAATGGCCACCTTGCTCAAGGCTCATCCCGACTTCCTGACGCTGAAGGGCGAAGAAGGCTGGCTGCCGATTCACTGGGCCGTCCTGTCTCGCGAATACAAGGCCGTCATCCTGCTGATCACGCGCGGCGCGGATGTCAACGTTGTCAACGACCGCGGCCACACCCCGCTCCATCTGGCGGCCTACATGGACGTTCCCGACATCGCCAACCTGCTCATCGAAAAGGGCGCCAGGATTTCGGCCAAGACCGACACCGACGCCACCCCGCTCCACTGGTGCGCCTACCGGGACTCCTCGGAAGTGGCTGAAACCCTGATCGCCAAGGGCGCCGACGTCAACGCCAAGGGCGAGTTCGACGCCACCCCGCTCCACTGGGCCGCCCAAAATGGAGCCACCAACCTCATGGAGGTCCTGCTGGCCCAGCACGCCCAAACCGACCTCAAAACCAAAGCTGGCAAGACCGCTGAAATGCTGGCCCGGGAAAGCGACAACCCTGCCGTGGCCGACCTGCTCGCCGGCAATAAGGGGGTCGTTGAAAAACCCGTCACGCCTGAAGCCGACAAGCCGGCTATCGCGAAAACCGAATCAAACCCTGCCAAAATCCCCGCCTTCCAGGTCATGGAATACAAGGACGGGACCGTCTACACGGGCACCATGCTCGGCAAACATTTCGAAGGGGATGGACTGATCGTCTTCCCCGACGGCGAGCGCTACGAGGGTAACTGGAAAAAAGGTCTTCGCCATGGAGCGGGAAAGGCCCAGTTCGCTGACGGTTCGCGCTATGACGGGCAATGGGTCAACAATCTTCGCGAGGGAGCAGGAACGGCCGTGTTTGCCAATGGCGACACCTACATTGGCGCCTGGCATGCGGACCGCCTGCATGGCGACGGCATCTACACCTTCGCCGGCGGATCCTCCCTCTCCGGAACATGGGTCAAGGGACGCCTGGACTCGGGCACAGGCCTCTACGCCTTTACCAATGGCAGCCAATACTCCGGCGAGTGGGTCAAAGACCGCCCCGCCGGAGCAGGCACCTTCACGGGAACCAATGGCGTCCGCCTCACCGGCATCTGGAAAAAGAACAAGCTGGTAGAGGCGATTAAGAAATCAGGGGCGGATTAGCGACCCATCGCACGAACACTTTCCAGGCACTTCCGGGCACATTCCATGGGAGGGAAGGCGTAGGTTTCCTGCTCGACGATATACCACTGGGTGCCGCCCACGGTTTCACAGGTCTGGAACAGGCTCGTCCAGTTAACGTCCCCTTCCCCGATCAGGGCCTTGTCATTTGTCTTGGAATATTCCTTCAGATGCACCGTCTTGGCGCGACCGGGGTACTTCTTGATCAGGGGAATGACATCCGCTCCGCCGTGCAAGGCGTTGCCGCTGTCGGCCTGCATCACGACTGACGCCCTCACGCGGGTGAAAAAGACATCCCAGGGCGTTACGCCGTTCTCCGCCGTAAACTCGTGGGAGTGATTGTGGTAGCCGGTCACCATGCCGAATGCGGCGAGTTTGTCGGCAATCCCGCTGAACAGGTCGGCCGTCTTTTCCCAGGCCGCGATGGTGCTGCGGTATTCCGGGGGAAGGCCGGGCACGATCAGGTAGATGTTCCCGATCGCCTTGTTGAAGGCAACCGTCTTCTCCAGTTCATCGCCCAGCAGCGTGTCGATACCGATATGCGTGCCGGCGGCTTTGAGCCCGTTGTCGTCCAGCATCTTCCGCACGTCCACGGCGCTGAACTTGTGGTAGCCGGCAAACTCGACGCCCTGGTACCCCATGCAGGCAACCGCCTTCAAGGTGCCCGGCAGGTCTTTGGCGCAGGCGTCGCGAATGGAATACAACTGAACAGCAACCGGAATCTTGGCCATAAACACTCCTTATGCAATAACGGATCAATAATCCGGTAAAGTTGATCCAACG
>CAIKKV010000289.1 GCA_903828035.1 uncultured bacterium | reverse complement strand
GTGTGCGACGGCATCGCCATGGGCCACGCCGGCATGAAGTATTCGCTGCCCAGCCGCGAGCTGATCGCCGACTGCGTGGAGACGATGGCCCGCGCCCACGCGTTCGATGCGCTGATCTGCATCCCCAACTGCGACAAGGTGGTGCCCGGCATGCTCATGGGCGCCCTGCGCGTGAACATCCCCACGCTCATGGTCAGCGGCGGGCCGATGGCCGCCGGCGTCGACGCCGACGGCAAGGCGCTCGACCTGATCAGCGTGTTCGAGGGCGTGGCCCAGTTCAAGAAGGGCAGCCTGTCGGAAGAGGGCCTGACCGCCATGGAGAGCGCGGCCTGCCCCGGCTGCGGCTCCTGCTCCGGCATGTTCACCGCCAACTCCATGAACTGCCTGTGCGAGGCCATCGGCATCGCCCTCCCCGGCAACGGCTCCATCCTGGCCGACGACCCCCGCCGCCGCAAGCTCTTCAAGCAGGCCGGCCGCCGCGTCGTGGCCCTGGCGCTGGCGGGCGGCCCGAAGCCGCGCGACATCGTGACGGAAAAGTCGCTGGACAACGCCTTCGCCGTGGACATGGCCATGGGCGGCAGCACGAACACCATCCTGCACGCCCTGGCGATCGCCCACGAGGCGGGCGTCCCCTACAACCTGGACCGCATCGACGACATCTCGCGCCGCTGCCCCAACATCTGCAAGGTGGCGCCCTCCTCGGCCTTCCACATGCAGGACGTGGATCGCGCCGGCGGCATCGGCGCCATCATGAAGGAGATCAGCGCCATCCGCGGCCTCCTCCACACCGCCTGCCCCACCGTGCTGGGCAAGAGCATCCGCAGCTACTATTCCCGCGCCGAGGTGACCGACCGCGCCGTCATTCACTCCATCGACAACCCCTACTCCAGCGATGGCGGACTCGCCATCCTGCGCGGCAACCTGGCGGAAAACGGCGCCGTGGTGAAAACCGCGGGCGTGGCTCCCTCCATGCGCAAGTTTGAAGGGCCCGCCGTGATTTTCAATTCGCAGGAGGAAGCCTGCGAAGGCATCCTGGCCGACCGCGTCAAGGCGGGCGACGTGGTGGTGATCCGCTACGAAGGCCCCAGGGGCGGGCCCGGCATGCAGGAGATGCTGGGGCCGACCTCCTACATCATGGGCCGCGGCCTGGGTGAAAGCGTGGCGCTGATCACGGACGGCCGGGTCTCCGGCGGCACACGCGGCGCCTGCATCGGCCATGTGTCGCCCGAGGCGGCCGAGGGCGGCCTGATCGGCCTGCTGAAGGACGGCGACCGGATCCGGCTCGATATCCCGGCCCGCAAGCTGGAGGCCGACATCCCCCCCGCCGAGCTGGCGAAACGGCGCGCCGAGCAGAAGCCCTTCGTGCCCCGCGTGCGCACCGGCTGGCTGGGCCGGTATGCCCGCTTCGTGACCAGCGCCGGAACCGGCGCCGTGATGGATCCCGACGCCGCCGCCCCGCGCTGATGCGCCGGGTCTCCTTCAAAACCCTGGGCTGCCGCCTGAACCAGGCGGAAACCGCCCGGATGGCCGCCTCCTTCGAAGCAGGGGGCTTCACGCTCGTTCCCTACGGCGAGGCCTGCGAGGTCTGCGTCATCCACAGCTGCGCCGTCACCCGCCTGGCCGAGCGGCAAAGCCTGCGGGAGGTACGCGCGGCGGCCAAGCTGCCCGGCGAGCCCTTTGTGGTGCTGGCCGGCTGCGCGGCGGAGATCAAGGATCACGGCGGACTGCTGGAAGCCGGGGCCGACCTGCTGGCCGGACAGGCGGACAAGGATCAGCTCGCCGAAATCGTGATGAAAGCCCTGGGCGTGACGCCGCCCGCCCTGCCGGGCGAACCGACCCTGCCCCGCTTTGAAGGGCGCCGGGCCTTTTTGAAAATCCAGGACGGCTGCGATTTCCACTGCGCCTACTGCATTGTTCCCTCGTTGCGCGGAGCGCCGGTAAGCCGGCCCCTGAAGGCCGTGATCCGCGAAACGGAGCAGGCGGTGGAGGCCGGCTACCGGGAAGTGGTGCTGACGGGCGCCAACATGAGCCTATGGCAGGAAGCGGGACGCGGGTTGCCGCACCTGCTGGAAAAAGTGGCCGCCGTTCCGGGCCTCGGCCGGCTCCGCCTGGGCTCCATCGAAGTGTCGACCGTGGAGCGGGAGGTCGTGCGGGTGATGGCCGACCATCCCGTGATCTGCGCCTTTCTCCATTTCCCGCTGCAAAGCGGCAGCGACCGCATCCTGGCCGCCATGGGAAGGCGCTACACGGCCGCGCAGTTTCGCGAGGCCGTGGAGGATGCCGCCGCCCGCCTCCCGCGGCTGGGCCTGGGCACCGATGTGATTGCCGGCTTCCCGGGCGAAGAGGAGGCCGACTTTACGCACACAATGAGCCTGCTGGACGGACTGCCGTTCAGCAATATCCACGCCTTCCCCTACAGCCGGCGCCCCGGCACGCGGGCGGCGGAGATGGCCGGCGCGGTTGCGCCCGAAATTAAAAAGGAACGCGTGGCGCAGTTGCTGGCGCTGAAGAACAAGAAGCGCGAGGCGTTTGCCTCACCATTTTCGGGACAGGAAGTCCGCGTGCTGATCGAAGGCAAAGGCGCGAAAAGCACCGGCACCGGCTGGACCGCCGAATACCTGGAAGCGCGCGTCACCGGGTCGCCCCCGCCCGGCGCGCTCCTGACCCTGCGCGTGCAGGCGGTCGAAGGCGCCGTGCTGCATGGCGGCCTTTCCCAACAATAAGACTTATAGGACGTATAGGTCCAATCTGTTTGCGTTGAACAGGTCCTAATTGCAAAATCATTTGCCTTTTGCTAAAATAACCCGCTTTGAAACCCGAGAAAAGGAAACGCCATGGCCAAGACGTATAAGATTGCAGTTCTCCCCGGTGACGGAACCGGCCCCGAGGTCCTCCGCGAGGGCCTGAAGGTCATCGATGTGGCCGCCAAAAAGTTCGGCTTCAAGCTCGACCTGACCAACTTCGATTTCGGCGGCGAGCGCTTCCTGCGGACCGGCGAAGTGCTTCCCGACTCCGCCTCCGGCGACCTGAAAAAGTTCGACGCCATCTACCTCGGCGCCATCGGCCATCCCGACGTCAAGCCCGGCATCCTCGAGAAGGGCATCCTGCTGCGCCTGCGCTTCGAGCTCGACCAGTACATCAACCTGCGCCCCGTCAAGCTCTTCCCCGGCGTCGAAACGCCCCTCAAGGACAAGGGCCCCGAGCACATCGACTTCGTCGTCATCCGCGAAAACTCCGGCGGCATCTACACCGGCATGGGCGGCGCCACGATGGTCGGCACGCAGAACGAGGTGGCCACGCAGGTCATGTGCTACACCCGCCCCGTGGTCGACCGCTGCCTGCGCTACGCCTTCGAGTACACCAAGAAGCGCAACCGCAAGAACATGCTCACCATGGTCCACAAGACCAACGTGCTGACGCACGCGGGCGACCTGTGGTGGCGCGCCTTCAACGAGATGGGCGACAAGGACTACAAGACGATCAAGCGCGACTACAACCATGTCGACGCCGCCACGATGTGGTTCGTCAAGCAGCCCGAGTGGTACGATGTGGTGGTCACCGAAAACCTCTTCGGCGATATCATCACCGATCTCGCCGCCATCATCCAGGGCGGGCTCGGAATCGCCGCCGGCGGCAACATCAATCCCGAAGGCGTCTCCATGTTCGAGCCCATGGGCGGCAGCGCGCCGAAGTATACGGGCAAGAATGTCATCAACCCCCTGGCGGCCATCTCCGCCGGCGGCATGATGCTGGAGTTCCTGGGCGAGGCCAAGGCCGCCGCGGCCATCGAGAAGGCCATCGGCGAGGTCACCGCCACCAAGGTCAAGAGCCTGGCCGCCGGCAAGATGGGCTTCAGCACCACCGAAGTGGGCGATCTCGTCGCCGAGCGGATCTAAGAGATAGCGGATAGCGGATAGCGGATAGCGGATAGCGGAACATTTTCGCTATCCGCTATTTTTTTGCATTCACTATACGCTATCCGCTATTCGCTATTTCCTTCGGATCCCCGTTCCTCTACACTGGCGCCATCATGAAAATTGACCTGCATGTCCATTGCAAGGAGCGCTCGCGCTGCGGGAAAAACGAGGAGGCCGAGCAGGTGGAAGCTGCCATCCGGGCGGGGCTCGACGCCCTTGTTTTCACCGATCATTCCACGCTGGCGCCCCAGGCGACCCTGTTGCGGCTGAACGCCGAATATGCGCCCTTCCGGATCTTCGGCGGCATCGAGCTGAACATCGAGGGCGAGGACTGGGTGGTCATCGGCCTGCAGAACGAGCGGCTGATGAGCGAACGATGGACCTCCTACCCCGCCCTGCATGCGTTTGTCCGGCAGCACGCCGCCTTCCTCTTCCTCGCCCACCCGTTCCGCTACCACCCCGAAATCGGCGTCGACCTGGCCGCCTGCCCGCCTGACGGCATCGAGCTGCGCTCCGAGAACACCCCCGTGGCCGCCGCCGGCAAAATCCGGGAGATCTCCGCCCGCTTCCGCGTGCCGCTGCTCTGCAACTCGGACGCCCACACGATCACCGCCTTCGGCCGCTACTACAACATCCTGGCCGACGATCCCCGGGACGATGCGGCCCTGGTAACAGCCCTTCGCCGGGGCGTGTCCATCGTGCCGGATGACCCTCCCCCGCAAGCGTCGGAGGTTCCATGATCACACGGCCCTATGGAAAAAATCGCGAGCCGATCTCCGTCATCGGCTTCGGCGCCATCGTGGTCATGAACGAAACCCCGGCCGAAGCCGGGCGGCTGACCGCCTGGGCCGTGGACCGGGGGATCACCTACTTCGACGTGGCCCCCTCGTACGGCAACGCCGAAGAGCGGCTCGGCCCTGCCCTGGAGCCCTACCGCGACCGCGTCTTCCTGGCCTGCAAGACGACGGAACGCTCGGGAGCCAAGGCGGCGGCGGAGCTGCACGCCTCGTTGAAGAAAATGCGAACCGACCGCTTCGACCTCTACCAGCTGCACGGCGTGTCCACGGCGGACGATACGGACCGGATCCTGGCGGGGGACGGCGCGCTGGAGGCGCTGGTCAAGGCCCGGGAGCAGGGCCTGGTCCGCCACCTCGGTTTTTCGGCGCATTCCGAAGAGGAAGCCCTGCGACTGCTGGACGCCTATCCGTTCGACAGCGTCCTCTTCCCGATCAACTATGCCTCCTGGACCCACGGCCACTTCGGCCCGGCCGTGATGGAGCGGGCGCGGAAGCTGGGGGTCACGGTGCTGGCGCTCAAGTCCATGGCCCGCCGCCCCTGGGCCAGGGATGAGGTCCGGAAATGGGCGAAGTGCTGGTACTCCCCCGTCGACACGCTGGAGGAGGCCAAGGCGGCGCTGGGCTTCACGCTATCCCTGCCGGTGACCGCCGCCCTGCCGCCCGGCCACGGGGAGCTGCTCCGGCTTGCCTGCGAAGCGGTCGATGCGCTCGGCCCCGATTTGGCGCCCGTCCCCGCCTCCCCCCTGCTCGATGTCCCCCCCCTCTTTCCCCGGCCGGAGCCAGCGCCGTAACTGGAACAAATAGATTGATTCAGGCACCGTAAAAATCTACACTGAATATCTATGAGAGCTCCCTCCAGCCTCGCCGGCATTCTCCAGCAAACCGCTTTGTTCCAGCCCCAGCAGATCACGACCCTGCTCGAAAAAAGCGCCCAATCCGGACTGGGCATCACGGCCACGGTTGTCGCCGAAGCCCTCGCCTCCGAGCCGCAGTACCTGACCGCCCTGGCCCAATGCCTTTCCCTGACCTACCGGGAGCTCGACGCCGCCTCCATCGAAACCACCGTCCTCGAGAAATTACCCACCAAGGCCGTCTTCCAGCACAACGTCCTGCCCGTGGCCATCGAAAACGGCGTCCTGCTGGTCGCGGCCAGCGACCCGTTCACCCCGGGGCTCACCGACGCGCTGCGGCTCGCCTCCGGCATGCGGGTGCGCCTCGTGCTGGCCACGGCCGCCGACATCGCCCGCACCGCCAAGAAGCGCTACGGCGTCGGCGCCGAGACCGTCGAGCAGCTGATGCAGGACAACCGCATCGAGGTGGAAGACGACGCCGTCAAGTTCAAGACTGACCTGAACGAGGACGACCAGGAAGCCTCGATCGTCAAGTTCGTGAACCAGATCATCTGGGAAGCCTACCAGGAGCGGGCGACCGATATTCATTTCGAGCCCATGGAGAACGAGCTGCGCATCCGCTACCGGATCGACGGCGTGCTCCACGCCACGCCCCTGCCCCCCCAGCTGACACGCTTCCAGGCCGCCATCCTCTCGCGCATCAAGGTCATGGCCAACATGGACATCGCGGAGAAGCGGCTGCCCCAGGACGGCCGTATCGGCCTGCGCATCCGGGGCGAGGACATCGACATCCGCGTCTCCACCATGCCCACCGTCTACGGCGAAAGCGTCTCCCTCCGCCTGCTCCTGCGCGGCAAGCAGCATATCGGCCTGGAGGAGCTGGGCTTCAACCCGCGCGACAAGGAGCTGATCGAAAAGTCGATCCGCCGCCCCAACGGCATCCTGCTCGTGACCGGCCCCACCGGGTCGGGCAAATCGACCTCCCTCTACGCCTTCCTCCATGAGATCAACTCCGTCGAGGACCGCATCATCACGGTCGAGGACCCGATCGAATACGAAATGGCCGGCATCAACCAGATCCACGTGCGCCAGGAGATCGGCCTCACCTTCGCCACCGCCCTGCGCCACATCCTGCGCCAGGACCCCGACATCATCATGGTGGGCGAAATCCGCGACTTTGAAACCGCCGAAATGGCCATCCGCGCCGCCCTGACCGGCCACTTGGTCTTCAGCACCTTGCACACGAATGACGCGCCCAGCGCGTTCACCCGGTTGATCGACATGGGCATTGAGCCCTTCCTCGTGGCCTCCTCGGTGGAAGCCGTGCTGGC
>CAIKKV010000288.1 GCA_903828035.1 uncultured bacterium | reverse complement strand
GTCGCGGCCGACGTCGCCCTCGCCCCCGCGCTTCCCGAAGGCCGGCATCTCCTGACGATGCAATCCCTGGCCCTTCCGGCCGGGCCGGACCAGCACGGGGCGGACGCCCTCGAGTTCGCCGGCCTGAAGACGCAGGGGCGCAGCCGGGCCGCCGTGCGCATTCGTTTCAAAAAGGGAGACGAAGCGTGGACGGACTGGTCGCCGCTGGACCGGCCGGAAGAAACCCTCGTGACCGTTCCGCCCGCGATCGCCCGGGCGCGCCGGCCCGCCTATCAGCTGGGCCTCTTTTTCGACAGCCGCGCCGTGCAGGCCCGCGCCACCGCCGCGATCAGCAACCTGGTCGTCGCGCCGGTGGCGGTAGCGGCCGCCTCCAGCGCCGCCCCGGTGGCCGCCCCCCCCGCCCCGCCTCCGGCATTCTTTGCGGAGGAGCTCGACGCCGTCGCCACGCTCGCCGCGGCCCGCGGTGTTGTTGTGGCCTATCCCAAAACGGGGAGTGTTCGCGAGTACGAGTCGGCCCGCCGCCTCGCGGAGCGCGCCGGGGTCTATCTCGTTTCCGATGACATCGGGCTGAATCTCTACCCGGGCCTGGTGCTCGCCGTCGGGCGCCCGGCTGTGCATCGTTACGCGCGGCAGCTGCTCGCCATGGGCATGATCTGGAACGATCCGGACTACCTCAACAACGCCAACGGCGTGGTGGGACTGGTGCGCGATGCCGATGGCAACCCCATCACTTGCTTCGCCACCGGCGAAACCGTGGAGGCGGTGGAGGCCGCCGCGAAGCGGCTCCTGGACCGGCTGCCCGCTCGCCGCCCGGCGGGCGAACCCTTCCGCCTGTTTGCCTCGGACATCCTGGAAATGGTCTATGCCTGGCAGCTCCAGCCCGCCCGCGCGGCGCCCGCGGCACTCGAGCTGCGCCTCGGCCTGAACGACCGCCGCTCGGTCCAGTTCGGCGTGGCCGCCGAACGCCCGTTGGACGGGGTCGTGCGCTGTTCGGAACTGCGCGGCCCGGACGGGGCCACGCTCCCGGCGCCCCGGGTCCGGCCGGTCGGGTTTTACGAATGGGTCCCGTTCTTCGGCGATCTGCGCCTTCCCAACCTGCTGCTGGACGACCCCCGCCTCTCGCTGCCCGCCCACACGGCCCAAGGCATCTGGGTTACCGTCGTCACGCCAGAGGAGGCCACGCCCGGGCGGTATGAGGGAACCGTTACCGTGTCCGCCGGCGCCCGCGAGCAGACCCTGCCGCTGCGTGTCACGGTTGAGCCCGTGACGCTGCCCGACGCCGGCCCCGTCGCCTTCTACAGCTTCGCGGCCGTGCCCTATTGGTTCCACGAAGACACCGCCGCCGGCAGCAACGCGCTGCGGGCGCTGGCGCGCAACGAGGCCGAACAGGGCGTCACGCACGTTCAGCCTCGCTTCAGCGTGGACTTCGCCTACGCATCGCCGGGCGCAACGAATGCACCGGCGTTCACCGTCGATTTTGCCGCGCTGGACCGGCAACTCGTCCTGTTCGAGAAGGAATACGCTCGCGCCGGCCGGCCCTTGCCCGCCTTTCTCTGCCAGCCGCCCGACCTGCGCACGGTGGCGCGCTACACGCTTCCGGAGGAGGTGCAGGCGCCCCGCCGGACCGCGCGCAGGTTCGCGGAGCAGTTTGCCGCCCACCTGAAGCAGACGGACCGGGCCGGCCGCTTCATTGTGAAGGTGGGCGATGAGCCGGGCGACATCGGCAAGTGGGCGCAGAGCGCGAGGCCGTACCGTGAGGGCGGGCTGCGGACCATGACCTGCCACAATGCGTCCTACACCAACATCGAGGTGGCGGTGGGGCTTATGGACCCGTGGTGCCCCAACTACCAGCACGACCTCTTCCGCCCCTTCTTTTCCGAGCGGCAGAAGGCCGGCGACGCGTTCTGGTGGTACTGCTGCGGCGTGCCGGCGACGCGGCTGACCGGCTCCCCGATCGAGAACCTCCCGTTCTACTGGCTCACGGCCAAATGGAAGCTCGATGGGGCGATGAACTATGCCGCGATGCACGCCAATCCGGGCTCGTCCATGCCGGTGCCCTTCCGCTACGAGCATGGCATGGACCACCGCCTCGTGTTCCGCGCCGATGGCTCGCTGCTGGAGACGACGCGCCGCGAGCTCGAGGGCGACGGCATCCGCGATTGCAAGCTGATCGGCGTTATCCGCGCGCACATTGACCGCG
>CAIKKV010000287.1 GCA_903828035.1 uncultured bacterium | reverse complement strand
GCCGTACCAGGCGCCGTCGAGATAGAAGCTGCAGAGGCCGGGCCTGGCGGGGCTCGGGGCGCCGGCGGGCGTGACCGTGAAGACGCCTTTCACTTTCTGCAAAAACGCTTCCTTTGTCAGCCCGTTCAGATCCTTCACGGCCCGGTTGTACGGCAGGACCTGGAGCTGGCTGGCGGGAAACAGGACGCCCATGAAGCGGTTGTATTCTTCCTTGCCCGTATGATGGGGATTGGCCGCGGCCTTTTCGCGGGCCACCCGGGTGGCCGCCGCCGCGCGGTGGTGGCCGTCGGCGATGTAGCAGGCGGGGATGGAGCCGAAGGCCTTGGCGAGGGCGGCGCTATCGGCGGCCTTCCAGATCATGTGGCGAATGCCGTCGGACGACGTGAAGTCGTAAAGGGGAGCCCCGGATTCGGTTTTGGCCACCAGCCGGTCGATCTCGGCCTGGTCGCGATAGAGCAGGAAGACGAGGCCGGTCTGCGCGCCGAGGATCGAGATGTGCTGGGTGCGGTCGTCTTCCTTGTCGACCCGGGTCTTCTCGTGCGTCTTGATGCGCGTGCCGTAGTCGCCCGTCTCCAGGCAGCAGGCCACGCCCCGCTGGACGTGGTTACCCATGACCTGGCGGTAGATGAATAGCGAGGGCTCGCCGTCCTGCGCGAGCGCGCCGGAGGCGCGCAGGCGGTCGAGGGCGGCGCGGCCCGCGGCATAGGCGGCGGCCGAGTGGGGATCGGCGCCGGCGGGCAGGTCGATTTCCGGCCGGCTGACATGAAAGAAGCAGTCGGGATTGCCTTGGGCCTCGGCGGCGGCTTCCGCCGTGCTGACCACATCGTAGGGCAGGGCGGCCACCTGGGCGACGCGGTCCGGGGCCGGGCGAAGAGCGGGGAAAGGGTGAATGTTCATAGAACGCAGGAAATACCAGAATGACGAGCCCGCTTCCAGAAAAATGTCTCGCGGCCCTGAGCGGGGCCGCCTTCCCGGGGCCCGGAAATCTTCTGCTTTTCGATGTCGCTGTTTTTTGGCATAATCGCCCGCTTGAATACGAATAACACTCCAATCCGGCACCAGCCCCGCAATCCGCTGCACGGCGTCACGCTCGAACGAATGCTGACCGAGCTGGTCGACGCCCTGGGGTGGGAGGAAGTGGCGAGCCGCGTCCGGCTCAACTGCTTCAAGAACGATCCCAGCATCAACTCCAGCCTGGCGTTTCTGCGCAAAACGAACTGGGCCCGGAAAAAGGTCGAGCGGCTGTACCTGAACTTCAAGGCGGCCACCTACTACCACCGCGCGTCCACCAAATGGATGGCGGCCTGCACCTACGGCTTGGGCGTTCGCTGGACCGCGCAGACCGCTCCGCGGCAGGGCGCCCCGCTCCCCTTCGCGCAGGCGGTGGAGGCGTTCCGGCTCGACGCCTTCCTGGAGGCGGTCGCCAAAAGCGGCGCCGACTGTGTGATGTTCACGGCCGCCCACGCGCTCCAGATGCTGCCGTGTCCCCACGCCGGCCTGGATGCGATCCTGCCCGGCCGCACGGCCAGCCGCGATTTATTGCGGGAACTGGCGGAAGGGCTCGACAAGATCGGCAAGCCGCTAATCGTCTATTACAACCACTCCTGCAACAACCAGGATGATCCGGCCTGGAGGCAGGCCGTTGGGTATGACGATCCCGACAAGAGCCGGCTGGCCGACAACCTGTGCGCGATCATCGGCGAAATGGGCGAGCGCTACGGCAGCCTGATCAAGGCCTGGTGGTTCGACAGCGCCTATTCGCTCGATCCCTCGGGGCCATCCAACCAGGTGACCACCGACATGACGGGCTTCGAGTTTCCCTGGGAGCGCTATACCGCCGCCGCGAAAGCCGGCTATCCGGAGCGGCTGGTGGCGTATAATGCCGGCCTGGGGGAGACCTATCTCTATACGGACCACCAGGATTACTGGGCCGGCGAGCTTCCGGACCTGTGCACCCGGCCGATGGGCCGGTTTCTGGAGAACGGCCTTCAGTGGCATGGCCGGGTGTGCTTGGACGAGCCCGAGTTCCCGCGGTTTTCAGATGCCGAGCTGCTGGAGTATGCCCGCCTCTGCCGCCTGAACCAGGCGCCGGTCACCTTCACTGCCCTCGTCTTCCAGGATGGCTCGATCGCGGAGGCGTCCGTGGATCAATTGGCGCGCCTGAAAAAGGGGCTGGATGCTTGACGGGTTGACTGGTTCCGCATAGAGTCGGATCAGTCATTTTTGGAGGGGTTTATGTTGGTGTTGTTGTCGAAATGGCTGGCCCACTGGTTCGGGCCGGCCCGGTTGCTGAACTCGTACCTGGTGCTGATCGGGCTGGGCACGTTTGCCACCGCGGTGATCACCTGGATTCTGCTCGAGAAGCAGGCGCTGTTCCACCTGGTTCCGCGGGATCGAGGCAAGCAGCTGGTGGAGGGCGGGCATGCCAGCAAGGGCAAGCCGACCGGCGTCGGGCTGCTGCTGACCCTGTTCACCCTGCCGGTGCTGGTTCTCCTGATGCCGCCGTCCCTTAAAATGTGGGAGGTCATCGGCTGCCTCTTCGTGGCCATGTGCACCGGGTTTCTCGACGACTCCGCGCACATGCCCTGGGGCGAGTTCAAGAAGGGGATGCTGGATTTCCTCATCTGCGTGGCCTGCAGCATTGCGCTTTGCCAGTTCGAGCCGGTCCGCATGTGGCTGCCCCTGCTGAAGGGGGATTTCCTGGTTTCCCCGTGGCTCTTCATTCCCGTCTCCAGCGCGATCCTGTGGTTCGCCATCAACGCCACCAACTGCACCGACGGGGTGGACGGGCTGGCCGGCACGCTGTCGCTGCTCTCCCTGCTCTATCTCGGCGCCTTCCTGTACGGCGTCGTCGGGTACAAGCCCATTTCGACCTACCTGCTGGTGACCCACAACCCGGAGGGCGCCCAGTGGGCCTTCCTGGTGTTCACCTACATCGGCACCCTGGCCGCCTATCTCTGGTACAACGCCGAGCCCAGCCAGATGCTGATGGGCGACGCCGGGTCGCGCCCCCTGGGGCTGCTGATGGGCGTGGCCGTCATGGCCTCGGGCAATCCGTTCCTGATCGTCGTGGCCGCGCCGATCATCCTGGTCAACGGCGGCACGGGCCTCATCAAGCTGGCCCTGCTGCGGATCGTCAAGCGGATGGGGTTCGAGACGGCGGCCGACACGGCCAGCCCGCCCGTGAAGCTGCTGCACAAGGTGCGATTCCCCCTGCACGATCACTGCCGCAAGCATTTGAAGTGGTCCAACGCCCAGGTGCTGATGCGCTTTGCGCTGCTTCAGGCCCTGCTGATTCCGCTTCTGCTGGTGCTTCTGCTGAAGTTGAGGTGACGGAACCGGGGAGACGAAACCGATGGCGAACGAGCATATCCTGGTCATCGAGGACGAGGAGGACATCGTCGAGCTGCTCCGGTTCAACCTCGTCAAGAACGGCTACCGCGTGACGGCGGCGCTGCGGGGGGACGACGGCCTGGCCGCGGCCCGCGCGCAGGTCCCGGACCTGATCCTGCTGGACATCATGCTGCCCGGCCTGGACGGCATCGAGGTGTGCCGCGAGCTGCGCCGGGAGGCCCGGACCGCGGCCGTGCCGATCGTGATGCTGACGGCCCGGGCCGAGGAGTCCGACACGATCACCGGCCTGGAGCTGGGCGCGGACGACTACGTGACCAAGCCGTTCAGCCCCAAGGTGCTGGTCGCCCGCCTGCGCGCCGTGCTTCGCCGCCGGCGCCAGGAGCCGGTGAAGGAGGATGAGCCGGTCCGGGTGAAGGACCTGGTGATCAACCCGGGCCGGCACGAGGTCCTGGCGGGCGGCAAGGCGCTGGAGCTGACCTTTTCCGAGTGGCGCATCCTGCGCCTGCTGGCCAGCCGCCCGGGCTGGGTTTTCAACCGCGACCAGCTTGTGCTGGCCGTGCACGGGGAGGTCTACCCCGTGACGGATCGCGCCGTGGACGTGCAGATAGTCGGCTTGAGGAAGAAGCTGGGCGCGCGGGCGCGCTATATCGAAACGGTCCGGGGAGTGGGATATCGATTCCAGGAGTAGCCATGCCTCGCAAACGCCTGTTCGCCCAGTTGTTCCCGTGGTTCCTGTTCGTGACCCTGGCCCCCGTGGTCCTGGTGCTGGCCGTGACCTGGAAGGCGATCGACGAGTTCAATATGGAGCGGACCCGGGTCGACCTGCGGGCCCGCGTGGAGCTGGCCCGCTCCTTTCTCGAGCCCGCCCTGGGCGGCGATCCCTCCGCGGTTGACGCCGCGTGCAAGCGGCTGGCCGGCGTGTCCCCGGGAGAGAAGGTCCCCATCCGGTTCACCGTTATTGCGCCCGACGGGGTTGTGCTGGGCGACTCCCTCGAGGATCCGCGTCGCATGGAGAGCCACGCGGGCCGGCCCGAGGTGCGCCTGGCGCTGGCGGGGCGGATCGGGGAGAGCGAGCGGTTCAGCGCCACGCTCGGGAAGGCCCAGACTTACGTGGCGGCCCCGATTTACCAGGGAGAGGCGCTCGTCGGCGCGGTGCGCGCGTCCCTGCCGATCTCCTCCATCCACGGGATGGTGATGCGCGTCGGCTTCCGGATCCTGGTCATGGGCCTGCTGACGGCGCTGGTGTCGGTCGGGATCGGGCTCTACGTCTCGCGGCAGCTGACCGTGCCGCTGGAGGAGATGGAGAAGGGGGCGGAGCGTTTTGCCGCCGGCGACCTGGCCGCCCGCATCGCCAGCCCGGACTCCCTGGAGATGGCCAAGCTGGCCGACGCCTTGAACCGGATGGCCGCCCTGCTGAACGAGCGGTTCCAGGCCGAGACCCATCAGCGGCAGGAGCGGGAGGCCATCCTGGCCAGCATGAACGAAGGCGTCATGGCGCTGACCCGGGAGCAGAAGGTGCTCAGCATGAACGCGGCGGCGGCGGCGCTGCTGGGCGTGGACGCTGCGAAGGCGCCGGGCCGGTCCCTGCTGGAGCTGGTCCGGAACCCCGAGCTCGAGCGCTTTGTCGCCGAGGCCCTGCGGTCGGACAAGGGGCTGGAGGGCGACCTGGTCCTGCACGAGCCGAAGGAGGTCTACCTGCAGCTTCGGGGGGCCCCCATGAAGGGGGCCGATGAGGCGCGGGCCGGCGTGGTGGTGGTCCTGTCCGACGTCACCCGCCTGCGCCGGCTGGAGGCCGTCCGCCGCGAGTTCGTGTCGAACGCCTCGCACGAGCTGAGGACGCCGATCACGGCCATTCGCGGGTTTGCCGAGACCTTGGTGGAGGAGGCCGGCCGCGATCCGGAGTCGGTCCGCCGCTTTGCCGGCATCGTGGAGGCGCACGCCCGGCGGCTGGGAACGCTGGTGGACGACATGCTGACGCTTTCCCGGCTGGAGCATCTCTCCGGAAGCGAGCGGCTGCCGCTCGAGCGCGCGCCGGTGGCGCGGGTGCTGAAGGCCGCCCTGGCCGCCTGCGAGGCCCGGGCCGCCGAGCGGCGGGTCCGGCTCCGGCTGGAGGCTCCGGAGGAGCTGGAGCTTTCCCTGGCGCCGACGCTGATGGAGCAGGCGGTCATCAACCTTCTCGATAACGCGATCAAGTACAGCGAGGAGGGCGGCGACGTGGTCCTGGCGGCGGCGGCCGAGGGCGATTCGGTGCTGATCCGGGCTCGCGACCGCGGCTGCGGCATCGAGAGGAAGCACCTGCCCCGCCTGTTCGAGCGCTTCTACCGGGTGGACAACGCCCGGAGCCGCAAGCTGGGCGGCACCGGCCTCGGCCTGGCCATCGTCAAGCACATCGTCCTGGCCCACGGCGGCGAGGTGGGCGTCACCAGCATCCCCGGCGCCGGCTCCGAGTTCACCATCCGGCTGCCGGGATCGCAAAAGGCTACAAATTTGTAGCTTTAATAGGTCTTATAAGACATATATGTCTTATTCTTAACCCTTTCTGGCAAAGTTTGGCCGCCAAGACCGCCTAATTCCTTGAAATGCGGGGCGGCGGGGGATAAGATTCGCCTTTTGATGGATTTGGCATGACGCCTGCTTTTGGATAGGGGAACGGGTGCATGCCGCATCCGCGCATGACGCAGGAGAGTATTATGGCGACGACGAACAAGATGGCTGGAAACGGAATGGTCGAGATGTTCGGCTCCCGGGTCTTCAATTTGAAGACGATGCGGAACTATCTTTCGGAAAAGGCGTATCAATCCATCACCAGCACCCTGCTGAAGGGCGAGACGCTGGATCCGTCGATCTCCGACGAGGTGGCCGATGCGATGAAGACCTGGGCCATGGAGAAGGGCGCCACGCACTTTTCGCACTGGTTCCAGCCGCTGACCGGCGCCACGGCCGAGAAGCAGGAGGCGTTTGTCCAGCCGGACGGCGAGGGCGGCATCCTGACCACCTTCTCGGGCAAGGAGCTGATCCAGGGCGAGCCGGATGCCTCGAGCTTCCCCTCCGGCGGCCTGCGCGCCACCTTTGAGGCCCGCGGCTATACGGCCTGGGACCCCACGAGCCCCGCCTTCGTGAAAGAGGGGCCCAATAACAGCGTCGTGCTGTGCATCCCGACCGTTTTCTGCAGCTATCACGGCGAGGCGCTGGACAAGAAGACCCCGCTGCTGCGCTCCCAGAATGCGCTGGCGAAGCAGATCGTCCGCCTGGCCAAGCTGTTCAAGGTCCCCGGCACGGCGCGGCCCTATGGCACGCTGGGCGCGGAGCAGGAATACTTCCTGGTGGACCGCGAGTTCTTCAATGCCCGGCCCGACCTGGTCCAGACCGGCCGCACGCTGTTCGGCAAGCGCTCCGCGCGCCATCAGCAGATGGAAGATCACTATTTCGGCCACATCAAGCCGCGGGTCATCGCGTTCATGACCGAGGTGGACAGCGAGCTGTGGAAGCTGGGCGTGCCGGCCAAGACGCGCCACAACGAGGTGAGCCCCGCCCAGTTCGAGATCGCCCCCGTCTTCGAGGAGCAGAACCTGGCCGTCGACCACAACATGGTGGTCATGCAGGTGCTTCGCGAGGTGGCCGAGCGCCACAACTTCGCCTGCCTGTTGCATGAAAAGCCCTTCGCGGGCGTCAACGGCTCGGGCAAGCACAACAACTGGTCGATTTCCGGCCCCGACGGCAAGAACTGGCTCAGCCCGGGCGCCAACCCGCACGACAACGCCAAGTTCCTGACCATGATCGCCGCGATCATGAAGGGCGTGGACACCTACGCCCCGATCCTGCGCGCGACCGTGGCCTCGGCCGGCAACGATCACCGGCTGGGCGCCAACGAGGCGCCGCCCGCCATCATCTCGATCTTCCTGGGCGAGCAGCTGACCGACATGATCGCCCAGATCGAAAAGGGCGGCAACGCCAAGACCAGCACCAAGGGCGGCTCGATCCAGATCGGCATTTCGGGGCTGCCCGACCTGCCGCGCGACGCCACCGACCGCAACCGCACCTCGCCGATGGCCTTCACGGGCAACAAGTTCGAGTTCCGGGCGGTCGGCTCCAACATGAGCTGCGCGGGCTCCAACGTGGCGCTGAACACGATGGTGGCCTGGGCCATCGACGAGATCTGCACGGCGCTCGAGAAGAAGCTGGCCGGCGGCGCCGAGTTCAACGCCGCGCTGCAGGAGCTGATCCGCGGCATCGTGCGCGACCACAAGCGCATCCTGTTCGACGGCGACAACTACACCGAGGCCTGGCGGAAAGAGGCGGCCCGCCGCGGGCTGCAGAACCTGACGGCCACCCCGGCGGCCCTCAAGGAGCTGGTCACCCCCTCCGCCATCGCCCTGTTCGAGCGCTACGGCGTCCTGACCGCCCGCGAGCTGAAGGCGCGCTACGAGGCCTACCTGCACGCCTACGAGCACACCGTGGCGCTGGAGGCCAACTGCGCGCTGACCATGGCCAACACCATGATCCTGCCCGCGGGCATGGCCTGCGAGCGCGACCTGGCGGCGACCTTGGCGGCCGGCCGCGGGCTCAGCGCCCACGCCGGGCTGCGCAAGATCGCCAAGTCCGTGGCGAAGCACGTGGACGAGCTGGTGGCGGCCATCGCGCAGATGGAGAAGGCCCTGGACGGACACGAGTCCGCCAGGATCCTGGCCGCGATGACGGCGCTGCGGAAGGCCGGGGACGCGCTCGAGGAGCACGTGCCGGCGGACCTGTGGCCGCTGCCGACCTATGGCGAGATGTTCTTCCTCTTGTAGGAGGGAAGGGAGCGGGAAGGCCGTGCTGACATTCACGAAGATGACGGGGATCGGGAACGACTACGTCTACATTGACGGGTTCCGCCAGAAGATCAGCCAGCCTTCCAGGCTCGCCGTGGCCATGTCGAACCGGAACTTCGGCGTGGGCTCCGACGGGCTGGTGCTGATCCTGCCGTCCCGCAAGGCCGACTGCCGCATGCGGATGTTCAACTCCGACGGCAGCGAGGCCGAGATGTGCGGCAACGCCATCCGGTGCGTGGCCAAGTTCGCGCACGACCGCGGGCTGGTGAAGAAGACCCGGATGACGGTGGAGACGGCGTGCGGCATCAAGCCGATCACGCTGTCGGTCCGCGGCGGCCGCATGGTCCTCGCCACGGTGGAGATGGGCGCCCCCATCCTGGAGCCGGCCCTGATCCCGGTGGCCGCGAAGAGCAACCGCATCAAGCTGGGCGGGCTCGACTGGACCTGCGTCTCCATGGGCAACCCGCACGCCGTCACCTTCGTCAAGAGCGTCGCGGCCGCGCCGGTGCTGGACAAAGGGCCGGTTTTCGAGCATGCTTCCGTTTTTCCGCGCCGGTGCAACATCGAGTTCGCCGAGGTCGTGAGCCGGACGCGCATCCGCATGCGCGTCTGGGAGCGCGGCGCCGGCGAGACGCTGGCCTGCGGCACGGGCGCCTGCGCCACGGTCGTGGCCGCGGCGCTGAACGGGCTGACCGGCCGGAAGGTGGATGTGGAGCTGGCCGGAGGCACGCTGCAGGTTGAGTGGAGCGAGGCCGACAACGGAGTGCGCATGACCGGCGGCGCGGAGTTCGTGTTCGACGGCGTGTGGCTGAAAGGGTAAGGCGCGATGGACTCGTATATTCAGGAAATGTTCGCGGAGCGCATTGGCGGCAACCGGTTCGGGCGGGACACCGTCCTCTACAAGTTCGAGAAGATCAAGCGCGCCAAGCGCGAGGCCCTGGCCAATCATCCGGGCGTCGACCTGATCGACATGGGCGTGGGCGAGCCGGACTGGATGGCGGACGGCCGCATCGTGCGGAAGCTCTACGACGAGGCCAAGAAGTGGGAGAACCGGGACTACGCCGACAACGGCATTTCGGCCTTCAAGGTGGCGGCCGCCGCCTACATGAAGGAGGTCTACGGGGTCGAGGGCCTCGAGGCCGAGACCGAGATCATCCACTCGATCGGCTCCAAGCCGGCGCTGGCCATGCTGCCGCAGGCGTTCATCAACCCGGGCGACGTGACCCTGATGACCGTTCCCGGCTATCCCGTCACCGGCACGATGACCAAGTGGCTCGGCGGCCAGGTGCATCCGCTGCCGCTGCGCGAGGAGAACCATTTCCTGCCGGACCTGGATTCCGTTCCGGCCGATATCCGCCGCCGCGCCAAGCTGCTGTATATCAACTACCCCAACAACCCCACCGGGGCGGTGGCGACGCGCGAGTTTTTCGCCAAGGCCATCGCGTTCGCCAAGGCGAACCAGATCATCGTCATCCAGGACTGCGCCTACGGCGCGCTGACCTTCGACGGGCACCCCCCGCTGTCGATCCTCTCCATCCCCGGCGCCAAGGAGGTGGCGGTGGAGGTGCACTCGCTGTCCAAGGCCTTCAACATGACGGGCTGGCGCCTCGGCTTCCTGGCCGGAAACGAGAAGATCATCAAGGCCTTCGGCGCCGTGAAGGACAACAACGACTCCGGCCAGTTCAAGGCCGTCCAGCTCGCCGGCGCCTTTGCGCTGGCGCATCCCGAGATGACCGAGATGACCGCCAAGAAGTACTCCCGCCGTCACGATCTGCTGGTGGGCGTCCTCAAGGAGCTGGGATTCAAGGTCCGCAAGCCGAAAGCTTCTTTTTACCTGTATGTCGAGGCGCCGGCCGGCGTGAAAAACGAGGCGCGCTTTGAAACCGCCGAGGATTTCTCGCAGTGGCTGATCCGGGAGAAGCTGATCTCCACCGTGCCGTGGGATGACGTGGGCCGCTATGTGCGCTTCTCCGTCACCTTCATCGCCGAGACCCAGCCGGAGGAGCTGCGGATCATGGACGAGATCAAGTCCCGCCTGGGCGGCGTCGAGCTGGAGTGGAAGTAGGGATGGAGGCCGGGGTCTCCATCTGGACCGGCATTCCCTACCGCGAAACGCCCCAGCGCACGCTATCCCTGGACCTGCGGGTGCCGCGCACGGCCAAGCCGCCCCCCCTGATTCTCTATATTCCCATGGGCGGGATGCGCTTCTGCCGCCGCGACAGCGCGCCCTGGTGGATGACGGAGCACGGGTTCGCCATGGCGTCGATCGAGTGCCGCGTCAGCAGCGAGGCGACGGCGCCCGCCCAGACGGACGATTGCAAGGCGGCGGTCCGCTGGCTCCGCAGCCATGCCGCTCAATACGGGTACAGGGGAGACGCCATCGGCGCCTGGGGCCATTCGGCCGGCGGCCTGCTGGCCTCCTTCCTGGGCGTCACCGGCGGCGTGGCCGCGGTGGAGGGCGAGGGCGCCTACGCGGGCGTCTCCAGCCGGGTCCAGGCGGCCTGCGATTGCTGCGGCGTTCCCCACGATTTTTCCTGGTTCAAGCGGCCGGACATCCTGGCGCGCTTCGCCCCGGTGGCCGAAAACCTCCGCCTCTACCTGGGCGGCCCGGTCGGGGAGCGGGAGGAGCTGGCCCGGGCCATGAGCCCGACCTCCTATATTTCCTCCGCCTGCCCGCCCATGCTCCTGATTCATGGCGACGCCGACACGGTTGTTCCCAAGGAGGAGATGGTTGAGTTCCACACCCGCCTGAACGCCGCCGGCGCGGACGCCGACTTGCGCCTCCTGCCGGGCGCCGGCCACGGCTGGAACGCCGAGCTGACGCGCCCCGCGATCGCGGCCTTTTTCGAGCGCACCCTCAACGCGCGATAGGCTGGCGGCATGCCTCAGGATAGGACTTATAGGCCTGATAGGACCTATTCTTAAAATTCGACAAAATTGTCGTGTCCCTTTTTCTGTTCAACAAAAAAGTCGTCGGTGGCGCTTGTTTTTGGCGAGTTCAGCCCTTTTCCCCAGTTGGCATGGCGGGTGCTATTAGTCTTTGCGGCCGGCAAGACCGGTTGGATGTGAAGGAACAGAAAGGATGACGGCTATGAACGGGATTAACAGCGGGGATACGGTCTGGGTGTTGATCAGCGCGGGGCTGGTCATGTTGATGACGCCGGGTCTCGCCTTTTTCTACGGCGGGCTCGTGCGGAGGAAGAATGTGCTCTCCATCCTGATGCAGTGCCTGATCGTGCTGTGCCTCGTGAGCGTGCAGTGGGTCGTCTGCGGGTACAGCCTGTCCTTCGGCCCCGACGTGAAGGGGCTCATCGGCAACCTGTCCTGGCTGGGGCTGAAGGGCGTGGGGCTGGAGCCCAACCCGGACTATGCGGCCACGATCCCGCACCAGGCGTTCATGGTTTTCCAGATGATGTTCGCGGTGATCACGCCGGCGCTGATCCTGGGCGCCTTCGCGGAGCGGATGAAGTTCTCCGCGTTCTGCGCGTTCGTCCTCCTGTGGGCCACCGTCGTCTACGACCCCCTCGCGCACTGGGTCTGGGGCGTGGGCGGGTTCCTCCGGAACATGGGCGCCCTGGACTTCGCGGGCGGCACCGTGGTGCATGTCAATGCGGGCGTGGCGGCGCTGGTGGCGGCGCTGGTGCTGGGCAAGCGGCTGGGGCTGAATGACTCCATGTCGCCGCCCCACAACCTGCCCTTCGCGGTGCTGGGCGCCTCGCTCCTGTGGTTCGGCTGGTTCGGCTTCAACGCCGGCAGCGCCCTGGCCGCCAACGGGCTGGCGGCCAGCGCCTTCGTCGTCACCCACGTGGCCGCGGCCATGGCGGGGCTCACCTGGGCCGTGCTGGACTCGGTGTTCGCCGGGCGCCCGACGGTGCTCGGGGTGATCACCGGCGTGGTGGCGGGGCTGGTGGCGATCACGCCGGCCGCCGGGTTCGTGACGGTGGGCGGGGCGCTGGGGATCGGCCTGGGCGTCTCGGTGATCTGCTACCTGTTTGTCACCGTCATCAAGGTCAAGTTCGGGTACGACGACTCGCTGGACGCCTTCGGCGTGCACGGCATCGGCGGCATCTGGGGCGCCCTGGCCACCGGGCTCTGGGCCACGAAGTCGGTGAACGCCGCCGGGGCGGACGGGCTCTTCTACGGGAACCCGGCCCAGTTCATGATCCAGCTCAAGGCCGTGGCGGTGACGATCGTCTACTCGCTGGTGATGACGTATGTCCTGCTGAAGCTGGTCGACAAGCTGGTGGGCCTGCGCGTTTCCGACCAGGAGGAGCGGGTCGGGCTCGACCTGACGCAGCACCGGGAAGCCGCCTACACCCTGTTGGATTAACGAGCGAACGAAAGAATAGACGCCATGAAATTCATCGTAGCCATCATTCAGCCCGACCGGGTTGACGAAGTGCTGAAGCGGCTGACCGACAAGGAGATTCACCTGGTCACGGTGACCAACGTGCTGGGGCGCGGCCGGCAGAAGGGCATCGCCGAGGTGTACCGCAGCCACAAGGAGGCGGGCAGCCTGCTGCGCAAGGTGAAGCTGGAGATCGCGGTCAACGACGAGTTCGTCCAGCCCGCGATCGAGGCGATCACGGCCGGCGCCCGCACCGGACAGGTGGGCGACGGCAAGCTCTTCGTCCTGGGGCTGGACGAGTGCGTCCGGATCCGCACCGGGGAGACGGGCGGCGTCGCCATCGGGTAATTCGAGCGGGGGAAGCGGCCGCTTCCGCCACGCAAGGGAAAGGCCGCCCGTCGCGAGCGCGCCCGGTATTTCTGAAAAAGGTACAATTTGTTCCAGTTTCGATTTAGTGCTTGTGTAAGTCCCGGCGCGCGCTTAATCTTAAGCAACGGTGTGCGTTGTCCCTCTTGTGGCGGAGGATGGAATGAAGCAGCGTGGCGAAGCGAGACGGTTGCGGAAGGCGGGAGCGAAAGCCGGCGACGGAAAGCGCGCCCTGCGGCAGCTGGCGGAAATCGAGGCCTTCTACATCGCGGCGCCCAAGGGGCTGTGCATGCTGGACAGGGACTTGCGCTATGTCCGCATCAACCAGCGGCTCGCCGACATCAACGGGGCTTCGCGGGAAGCGCATATCGGCAAGACGATCCGCGAGATGGTTCCGGATCTTCACCCCGAGACCGAGCTCCGGCTGCGGCAGGTGATCGAAACCGGGTTGCCCGTTCTGGATGTGGAGCTGACGGCGCAGGCGCCCGGCAAGCCCGAGGAGACGCGCACGCGCCTGGAGCAGTGGTGCCCCTATAAGAACAGCCGCGGCAAGGTTCTGGGCCTCAACATCGAGGTTGAGGATATTTCGGAGCGGAAGAAGATTGAAGCGTGTTTGCGTGAAACATCGGGGGAGTTGGTCCGATCCAACAATGATCTCGAGCAGTTCGCCTGTGTGGTTTCCCATGAGCTGCAGGAGCCCCTCCGCATGGTCACCGGCTTTTGCGGCCTGCTGAAAGAGCAGTTCGAGGGAAAGCTTGATGTGTCCGCCGACCAGTATCTTTCGCTGGCGGTTGACGGCGCCCAGCGCATGCAGGCCCTGATCCAGGCCCTGCTGGTTTATTCCCGGGTGGGGAATCCCGGGGATCCCGTGTTGCCCGTCCGCGTGGAGGATGCGTTGCGGGCGGCGCTCGACAACTTGAAGGACTCCATCGGGGATGCCGGCGCCCGGATAACGGCGGAGCCCCTCCCGACTGTTCCGGGAAACGCGCAGCACCTGGCGCAGGTATTCCAGAACCTGATCGGCAATGCCCTTAAGTACAGGGCGAAGACGGCGCCGGAAGTGCATGTTTCAGCGAAGCGGGAAGGCCGCGAATGGCTTTTTTCGGTTCGCGACAACGGAATAGGCTTCGACCCCCTGGATGCCGGTAAGATTTTCACGATGTTTCATCGGCTCCACACCCGCGAGGAGTATCCCGGCACGGGCATCGGCCTGGCGATCTGCAGGAAAATCATCGACCGCCACGGCGGCCGGATCTGGGCCGACTCGCAACCGGGCCTGGGAGCAACGTTCTCTTTCACGCTGCCCTGCGGGACAACGGAAAGCGGCTGAGCGGCTTCCTAGAAATGAGCGGACAGGCCGGCGTAGGGGCCCTCCAGCGTTTCGCCGGGATCGTGCAGCCAGCGGTAGCCGGCGCGGAGCGAGACGAACTTCCAGCCCGCCAGGAGGCCCAGGTCATATTCCGAAATGTCCTCCGACCAGGCCGGCCGGAACTCGATGCCGCAGCCCGGAGCCGGATGGAAGAGCACCGGCACGGTGAACGAGAAGCGATCGGTCCGCTGCTCGCGGTCCAGGATCAGCTGGCCAAGGCCCATATCGACTTCCACGCCCGCGCCAAAGGACATGCGGTAAAGCACATGCCAGCGGCGGAGGGTCATCTCGTCGTCGGGCTGGCGCTCCTCGAACCGCCGCCGCGTGAACTGGGCGGCCAGCGGGCCGAAGCCGGCCTCGACGGCCGCGTCGACGGCGCGGACATCGCCTCCGGCCCATTGATAGGCCGTATCCGCGCGCACCACCGGAAGCAGGCCCTCACCCCATTCGCGCGGCTCCAGGGCGGGCAGGCCGGGTAGGTCCGCGGCCGTCGGATCCACGCGCAGCCAGCTGCCGACTCCGCCATAGACCATGCCCTCGAGCCAGATCCGGGCCGCGAGATCCAGGAAGGGGCCCGCGCAGTCATCCCCGCCGTGCGAGGAGCCGCCGCAGGAGGAGCCGCCTCCCGAGAGGGCGCCGGCCTCGAAGTTGGCCAGCGAGCCGGCGCGGGCCGACGGCAGGCACAGGGCGGTCGCGGTGAGGCTGGCGAGTAGAACCCGTTCGAGGCGCAAGGCGCGCATGTCAGCGTCTCCTGTATGAAGGAGAAGATAGAGAAAGCGGGCGAAGGAAACAAGCGGAAGCTCTCCGTTTTCGTCCGGATATCGTTGCAAACGGGAAGGGGGGGCCTATAATGGGCGCGAATGGAGGTGGACGATGGAAGCCTGGTTTCAAAGTCTGACGCTGATTCAAAAAGTATTTGCCGCGTGCGCCATCGCGGGAGGGACGGTCTTCGTCCTCCGCACCATCCTGCTCCTGTTCGGCCTCAGCCATGACGTCGACTCGGGAGGCATGGACGCTCACGGAGGCCTCAACGATACGGACGTCAGCTTCCACTTCCTGACGATCCACGGCATCACGGCGTTTTTCCTGATGTTCGGCCTCACGGGGCTGACGGTGATGAAGAAAGCCGACTCCTCCGCGCTCCTGGCCCTGCTGGGGGCTCTCCTCGCGGGGCTGTTCACCATGTGGCTGATCGCCCTGGTCTTCGCCGGCATGCGCCGCTTCCAGACGGACGGCACCGTGGTGATGCAGAACGCCGTGGGCCAGGAAGGCATCGTCTATCTGAACATCGCGCCCGCGGGGATCGGCAAGGTCGAGATCACCATCCAGGGCGGCCTGAAGATCTTCGACGCCCGCTCCAATAGCCCGGAGATTCTCCGCACCGGCGCCCGGGTCCGGGTGCTGAGCGTGACGCCGGAAAACATGCTGATTGTCGAGAAGCTGATTTCGTAGAACGTAATAAAGTAGAAAACAGGGGGAGTTATGCCAAGTCTGCCGGGTCTGATTGTCGTCTTGCTGGTGGTGCTGTTCGTCATTGTCATTTTTGTGGCCCAGCGGTATAAACGCTGCCCCTCGGACCGCATTCTCGTCATTTACGGAAGCGTGGGCGCGAACCGGTCGTCCCACTGCATCCATGGCGGCGGCACGTTCGTGTGGCCGCTGCTGCAGGATTACGCCTTCCTGCGCCTGACCCCCATGACGATCAGCATCCCGCTGCAGAATGCCTTGTCGTTCCAGAACATCCGCATCAACGTGCCCAGCACCTTCACCGTCGGCATCAGCACGGACTCGGGGATCATGACCAACGCGGCCGAGCGCCTGCTGGGCCTGCAGCCCCCGCAGATCGAGGATATGGCCAAGGAGATCATCTTCGGCCAGCTCCGCCTGACCGTCGCCTCGCTCACGATCGAGCAGATCAACCAGGACCGCGAGAGCTTCCTGGAGTCGATCCGCAAGAACGTGGAGCCCGAGCTGAACAAGATCGGCCTGTACCTGATCAACGTGAACATCACCGACATCACGGACGAGTCGACCTACATCGAGAGCATCGGCAAGAAGGCGGCCTCGGAGGCCATCAACCGCGCCAAGGTGGACGTGGCCGAGCAGGTCAAGGTGGGTAACATCGGCGAGGCGGAGGCGCACCGGGAGATGACCATCCGCGTGGCCGAGAACGTCGCGGCCGCCGAGAAGGGCAAGAAGAAGGCCGAGGCCGACCAGCGTATTTTCGTGCAGGGTCAGGAAGCCGCCGCCGTCACCGGCGAAAACATGGCCAAGGCGGACATCGCCCAGTCGCAGGCCGGGCTCGAGGTCAAGCAGGCGGCCTTCCTGCAGACCGCCGAGGTGGCCAAGCGCAACGCCCTCGTCGAGATCCAGAAGGCGCAGTACCGCGCCGAGGCCGAGCGCCTGAACGCCGAAGAGGTCGTGCAGAAGGAAATCGACAAGAAGAAGATCGAGATCGCGGCCGAAGCCGAGGCCGAGAAGACCCGGCGCGAGGCCAAGGGCCAGGCCGACGGCATCCTGTTCAAGTACGAGGCCGAGGCGCGCGGCCTGCGGCAGGTGCTCGAAAGCAAGGCGGCGGGCTATGAAGCCCTGGTCCGCAGCTGCGGCAACGACCCGCGCTCCGCCGCGACGCTGCTCATGATCGAAAAGCTCGAGGCCATCGTGGCCCGCCAGGTCGAGGCCATCTCCAAGCTCAAGATCGACAAGATCACCGTCTGGGATTCGGCGGGCGGCGGCGGCGCGGGCGACAAGGGGTCGTCCACCGCCAACTTCGTTTCCAGCCTGATCAAGGCGCTGCCGCCCCTGCATGACGTGGCCGCCATGGCCGGCGTGGAGCTGCCGGGCTACCTGGGCAACGTCAATGCGGTCGACACGCCGTCTCCCGCGGGGAAGCCGGCGAACGCGCCGAAGGCCTAGCGCGGAGGAGCTGTGTTAGACGCGTATCTGGATGATCTGGAGAGCCGGATCGACGACTCCGTCGAAACGGCTTTGTGGAACGAGTGGCGCGCTTTTTACGAGGGGCGGGGCCCGGCGAAAGGCATTTTCTCGCCGCGCCGCCCCCGGCCGGCGCCGGCGCGGATCCCCTGGCCCGATGTGGGGGTCAACGACTTCTTCGAGAACCCGGACCAGATGCTCTATCACCAGTTCCGGATGTGTTCGGCGGCGCTGGAATCCGGCGGCGGCCAGGTGCTCAACCTGCGCTCCAATTACAGCACGGCTATTCTTCCTTCCCTGTTTGGAACGCCTCTTTACATGATGGATGCCGCGCTGAACACGCTGCCCACCGCCCTGGCGCTGGAAGGCGGAGTGCCGGCGCTCCGGGCGCTCGTGGAGCGCGGGGCCCCGGACCTTCGCGCCGGGCTCGGCGCCCGGGTGTTCGACATGGCCGACCGGTTCATGGAGGTGCTGGCCCGCCGGCCCGCGCTGAAGCGGCATGTGCGGATCTACCATCCCGACCTGCAGGGCCCCATGGATGTGTGCGAGGTGATCTGGGGCAGCTCGATCTTCCTCGGGGCCTACGACGAGCCGGAGCTGCTGCACCGGCTGCTGGCGCTCGTCACCGACGCCTATGAGCGCTTCATGAAGGCCTGGGCCCCCTATGAGCGGGCGGGGGAGGCGCCCTACACGGCCCACTGGGGCCTGGTGGTCAAGGGGCGCATCATGCTCCGGGACGATTCCGCCATGAACTTCTCGCCCGAGATGTACCGCGAGTTCGTGGCGCCCTACGACCGCCGCCTGCTGAAGCAGTACGGCGGCGCGGTTCACTTCTGCGGCCGCGGCGACCATTATCTCGACCAGCTGGCCGGGATGGCCGGGCTGACCGGCATCAATATGTCGCAGCCGGACTACAACGACATGAACCGGATCTTCTCCTTTACGGTAGACCGCGGCCTTCCGCTCCTGGCCGTTCAAAAACAGGCGGCGGAAACGGCGCTGGCCTCAGGACGGGACTTGCGCGGACTAGCACATGTATTCGCATATTAGAGGAAAGGGACATCGCCATGGCTGTTCAGAATATCGAAAAATTGGACCCCAATTTGGCTTCCCAGGGCGCGGGCGACGGGTTGCGCTGGTATGACATCCGGCACCTCGGCATGGAGGGGCATGGCTGGGGGGAGCAGGAGCTGCCCTTTCACCGCTTTCCCGGCCGCGCCCAGGCGCTGATTCCGCCGCCCGTCTGGGAGCTGAGCCGGCATTCGGCCGGCCTGGCCGTCCGGTTCGTGACCGCCTCGCCGACCCTCGCCGCCCGCTGGAAGCTCCGGTTTGACGGCCTGGCCATGCCGCACATGCCGGCCACCGGGGTGAGCGGCCTGGATCTCTACGTGCGCCACGAAGGCGTGTGGAAGTGGACCGCCACGGGCATTCCGCGCGCCAAGGAGAACAACCAGACGCTCCTGGCGGAACTGGCTCCCCGGGCGGAGCGCGAATACCGGCTGTACCTGCCCCTGTATAACGGCTGCGAGTCGGTCGAGGTCGGTGTCCCTGAAAACGAGACGATCGCCAAGGCGCCCCCGGCGGCGGGGAAGCCGATCTGCTACTATGGCACGTCGATCACGCAGGGCGGATGCGCGAGCCGCCCCGGCATGGCCTACACGGCTATTGCGGCGCGCCGGCTGGACCGGCCGCATTACAATTTCGGGTTTTCCGGAAACGGCCGGATGGAGGCGGCCGTCGTCGAGCTGCTGGCCGAGCTGGATCCGTCCGTCTACGTGCTGGACGCCTTTCCGAATATGACCGTCGACCAGATCCGCGAACGCCTCGCGCCCTGCATCCGCCTCCTGCGGAAGGCGCATCCGGTGACGCCCATCGTCGTGATGGAGAACGTCCTCTACACGAGCCATACGCTCGTCACCTCGTTCCGCGCGGCCTATGAGGGCAGGAACCGGGCCGCCCGGGAGGTCTGTGAAGCCCTGCACAACGAGGGGGTCACGCGCTTGACCGTGGTGCCGGGGGAGATCCTGTACGGCGCCGATCAGGAAGCCACGGTGGACGGCTCGCATGCCACCGATCTCGGCTTCATGCGGATGGCGGAGGCGCTGGTTCCGTTTCTTCTCCCGTTGATCTGAGCGGGGCTAGCGGACGGGCGCTCCGGGAAGAATCGCGCCACGGTGTGGCGCTCCCACACAATCGCCAGGAACCGTCCCTCGTCCGCTGTGGGAGCGCGGCGCCGCCCGCGCGATCAGTTCCCGTTCCTCGCGCAATCCTAACGCTTTGGCGGCTGACAAAGCCCTGTTTTTCTTTTAGGATGTCTCCACGAATGGTTTTTTCAAGGAGACGTCATGAGCGCGAAGCAACAAGGCCGGCGATACTGGGTGGGGCTGGATGTGGGCGGGACCAAGTCCGTGGCCTGTGTCTTCGACCGGGACTTCCGCCTTCAGGGGCGCCGCAAGCGCAAGACCCAGGGGGAAAACAAGCCGGCCAATCCTTTGGATCGCATGGCGGAAGTCATCGGCGAAGCGCTGGAGGAAGCCAAGGTGTCGCCCTCCTCGCTGGCGGGCGTCGGCGTGGGCCTCGCCGGCATGCTGGACCTCGACAAGGGCATCCTGCTGGACGCGCCCAACCTGGGCTGGCGGAAGCTCAAGGTGGCCGACGGCTTGCGCAAGCGCCTGAAGGCGCCGGTGGTGATCGCCAACGACGTCGACGCCGGCACGTTCGGGGAGTACCGCTTCGGCGCGGCCCGCAAGTCGCGCTGCGTGCTTGGCGTCTTTCCGGGAACGGGAATCGGCGGCGCCTGCGTCTATGAGGGCAGGCTGATCCGGGGGAGGACCGGCTCGGCCATGGAGATCGGCCACCTGCCGATCGATCCCGACGGAACCCTCTGCGGCTGCGGGAAGCGCGGCTGCCTGGAGACCCTGGCCGGCCGGCTGGCCATCGCGGCCCAGGCGGGCCAGGCCGCGCTGCGCGGCGAGGCCCCGAACCTGCTGGCCCTGGCCGGCGGCGACCTGGCCAAGATGCGCAGCGGCGTGCTGGCCGAAGCCATCCGCAAGGGCGACCAGACCGTGGATCGGATCGTGCGGCGAGCGGCCCGCTGGCTCGGGTACGGCATCTCCGGCGCGCTCCACCTGATGGCGCCCGACACCGTCCTCCTGGGCGGCGGGCTGGTCGAGGAGTTTCCCGATCTCTACGTGGAGGAGGTCACGGCCGCCATTCGCGACCGCGGCCTTCCGGCGTTCACCGGCGGCCTTCGCGTGGCGGTGGCCTCGCTGGGCGGGGACGCCACGGCCATGGGCGCGGCCGCCATGGCGGCGGAGGAGATATGAAAGCCGCCGCCCGGCGCCTGGCCGCCGCCATCGACGTGGGCGCCAGCGCGATCCGCATGGACATCGCCGAGCTGGGCGGCGACGGCGAGGTGCGGGTTCTCGACTCCCTGTACCGCGCCGTCTCCCTCGGACGGGAGACTTTTGCGGACGGCCGGATCAGCTCCGAGACCACCGCCGCGTGCGTCCAGATCCTGCGCGATTTCCGCCAGGCGGCCGAGGAGTACGCCGGCGGGCCCGGCGCCTCCGTTTCCATCCGGGCGGTCGGCACCAGCGCGCTGCGCGAGGCCGAGAACCGCGAAGCGTTCCTCGACCGCGTCTTCATCGCCACCGGCATTCTCCTGGAGCCGATCGAGGAGCCCGAGGTGCACCGGCTGACCTACATGGCGCTCCACCGGCTGCTGGGCGACGAACCGTTCATGCGCCGGGGCGATGTGCTGGTGGCCGAGGTCGGCGGGGGCGGGACCAAGCTGCTGCTGATCCAGGACGGGTTTGTGACCTGCTCGGAAACGTTCCGGCTGGGATCCCTGCGGGTGCGCGAGGCGCTGGAAACGGACGAGGAGTCCGACGCCCACACGGAGGAGGCGCTGACCCGCCAGATCGGCCGCACCCTGGACCAGATCCGCCAGACCGTGCCCGTCAAGCGCGTGCCGCACCTGGTGGCGGTCATGGGCGATCTTCCCTCCGCCTTGATCCGCGCCTTGCAGCCCGGCGCCCCGGCGGCAAGCGGCGGCCGGCAGTTTGCCTGCGCCATGGGCATCAAGGAGTTTGAAAAGGCGCGGTCCATCGCCGGCCTTTCCGAAAGCCGCCTCATGCGCGAGTACGCCCTCTCTTCCCAGGAAGCCGCGGCCGCGGGGCCGGCCCTGACGGCCTACATCAGCCTGGCCCGGTCCTTCCGGGTGAAAACCGTGACCCTGGCGCGGGTCGATCTGCGCCTGGGCCTGCTGTTCAACGAGGTGTCGCAGGGCGCCTGGTCCCCCCATTTCACGGAGCAGGTGCTTCGCTCCGCGCTGGCCCTGGGCGGCAAATACGCGTTCGACAAGCCGCACGCGCTGCATGTGGCGGACCTGGCGGTCCAGCTCTTCCGGGAGCTGGCGGCCGACTTCCGGCTGGAGGCGCGCCACGAGGTGCTGCTGCGCACGGCCGCGATCCTGCACGACATCGGTGCCTTCGTCAGCAGCCGCAGCCATCACAAGCATTCGGCCTACCTGATCGCCAGCAGCGAGCTGTTCGGCCTGACCACGCGCGAAACGGCGCTGATCGCCCTGATCGCGCGGTATCACCGCCGCTCGGTGCCGGCCGCCTCGCACCCCGAGTTCGCCCGCATGGACCGGACCCAGCGGGCGCTGGTGCTGCAGCTGTCGGCCATCCTGCGCGTGGCCGATGCGCTGGACCGGGGCCACTCGCAGCGGATCCGCATCGCGGGGTTCCTCCGGGCGCCGGACGAGCTGTCGCTGGGCGTCGAGGATGTGGGCGACCTGTCGCTCGAGCGCGTGGCCCTGGAGGCGAAGGGCGATCTGTTCGAAACGGTGTTTGGCATGCGCGTGACGCTGCGGCCCACGGTGATGCCGGGGATCCGCTAAGGGAGGGCTCATGGGCCGGTCAATGTTCCTCAATCGCGAGCTCAGCTGGCTGGCCTTCAACCGCCGGGTGCTGGAGGAGGCGTTCGATCCCTCCGTCCCCGCCTTGGACCGGCTGAAATTCCTCTCCATCACCGCCTCGAACCTGGACGAGTTTTTCATGGTGCGCGTGGGCGGGCTCCTGAAGCTGCAGGCCGAGGGGCGGACGGGCGAGGATCCGGCGGGCCTGTCGCCGGCCCTGCAGCTCAACGCGATCGCGCGCGAGGTGCGGCGCATGACAGCCGAAACCGCGGCCTGCCTGGCTGAGCTCGAGAAGAAGCTCAGGAAAGAGGGCCTGTGGCGGCAGACCCTGGCCGATCTGGACGAGGAGCAGCTGGCGCATCTTTCCCGCGTGTTCGACCGCGACATTTTCCCCGTGCTCAGCCCGCAGGCGGTCCGCGGCTTTGGCGGGTTCCCGCTGCTGCCGGGCCTTTCGGTGGCGGTGGCCGTCCGGCTGGGCGGCCCGCGCCCCGCGCGGCGCGACCGGTTCGCCGTGATCGCGCTGCCGCGCAACCTGCCGCGGCTGGTGGCCGTGCCCGTGGAGCGGGGCTACTCCGTCGTGCTGCTGGAGGACCTGGTCTCGGCGCACCTGGACCGGCTGTTCCCGGGCGAGACGATCGGCGACCACGCGGTCTTCCGCCTCACCCGGAACGCCGACATGAGCGTGCAGGAGGACCAGGCGGGCGACCTGCTGGCGCAGATGCGGGAGGTGCTGACCGAGCGCAAGCAGAGCGCCTGCGTGCGGCTGCAGGTCGAATCCGCGGCCTCCCCGCTGATGGTGCGCCTGCTGCGCAAGGCGCTGGACGTGGGGGAGCGGGAGCTGTACAGGACGACGACGCCCCTCGATCTGTCCGTCTTCATGACGCTCGCGGGAATGCCCGGGTATGATGCGCTCCGCGAGCCGGCCTGGAAGCCGGCGCCGCCGCCCGCCTTCCGGAAGGGCGAGTCCGTGTTCGACACGCTGTCGCGCCAGGACGTGCTGCTTATTCACCCGTACGAGTCCTTTGATCCCGTGGTGCGGCTGGTCGAGGAGGCGGCGGACGATCCCGACGTGCTGGCCATCAAGCAGATCCTGTACCGGACCAGCCGGGAGAGCCCGATCATCGCGGCGCTGGCGCGGGCGGCGGCGAAGGGCAAGCATGTGACGGTGCTGGTGGAGCTGAAGGCGCGGTTTGACGAGGCGCGCAACATCGGCTGGGCGCAGGCGCTGGAGACGGCCGGCGTGCAGGTGGTCTACGGGGTCAAGAACCTGAAGACGCACGCCAAGGTGTGCATCGTGGTCCGCCGGGAGGCCGCGGGGATGCGGCGGTACCTGCATTTCAGCACGGGCAACTATAACGAGATCACGGCGCGGATGTACGCCGACGTCAGCTACATGACCTGCCACGAGGGGTACGGGCGCGACGCGTCGCGCTTTTTCAACGCGATCACGGGGTACTCCCGGTCGGTGCCGTACGAGCATCTGGCGGCCGCGCCGGTGGGGCTGCGCAAGCGCCTGCTCGAGCTGATCGCGGCGGAGCAGGCCAACGCCGAGCGCGGGGAGCCGGCGGCCATCACGCTGAAGGTGAACTCGCTGTCGGACCCGGTGATGATCAAGGCGCTCGTCCAGGCGGCGCGGGCCGGGGTCCGGGTCCGGCTCAACGTGCGCGGCGTCTGCTGCCTGCGGCCCGGCGGAAAGGGCGAGGGGATCGAGGTGGTCAGCGTGGTGGACCGGTTCCTGGAGCACGCCCGCGTCCTGGTTTTCCAGAACGGCGGACGGACGCGGGTGTTCCTCTCGAGCGCCGACTGGATGACCCGCAACCTGGACCGGCGCATCGAGTTGCTGGTGCCGGTGGAGGATCCGGCCTGCCGGGCGCGGCTGCTGGCGTATCTGGAAACGTTTTTCAAGGACACCGCCAAGGCGCGGCGGCTGCTGCCCGACGGGACCTGGGACCGCGCGCGGCCGGCCAGGGGCCGGGCGTTCCGGGCGCAGGAGATCTGGTACCACACGGTGGTGGCGGAGGCGAAGTCGGCCTCGCGCGCCGAGGAGCCGCTCTTCGAGCCGCAACGGCCGAACCGGCGGCCGACCCGGCGGCGGTGAGGCGATCGCTCGGCGGTGAGGCGATCGTTCACGCGGAGAGGCCGCGAAAGCACATGACCGGAATGGAGCGGCCTGGCGGTCGGCGCTAGGCGGCCATCCCTGGCCGCGAGCGCCTTTCGCCCTCGCCCCCGCTCGGGCTCACCCGCCGCCGGTTCCATTCCGGTCATGGCGGCCTCTGCGCGCGAACGATCGCCCCACCGCCTTTGTCAGAGGGAGCAGAATAACTCTTTTGGCCTTCGGGAGAGAGCGAGTGCGCGACAAGGGAGGGCCGTGTGCGGTAGCCCTCGCGGAGAGCATGACAAACGGGCGGGTGTGTGATAAGGTGCGGCGGAAGGAGCGAACATGAAAGTCATTCAGAAGTTGCTCGTGAAGCCGGGGCGGAATCCGAAGCTGCGCGCCTTCGACACCGGCGCCACGCCGGGCTGCAAGACCCGCGAAGAGGCGGCGGCCCAGATGCCGGAGCTGCTGGCGGACCTGCGCAAGCTGCAGTACCGGCTGTTTGCCGAGAACAGGCGCGCCGTCCTGGTGGTCCTGCAGGCGATGGATGCCGCCGGCAAGGACGGCCTGGTGCGGGGCGTGTTTTCGGGCTTCAATCCGCAGGCCTGCCGCGTGACGCCGTTCAAGGCGCCCACGGCGGAGGAGCTGGCGCACGACTATCTCTGGCGCATCCACAAGGCCGTGCCGCCCAAGGGCGAGATCGGCGTGTTCAACCGCTCGCACTACGAGGACGTGCTGATCGTCCGGGTGCACCAGCTCATCGACAAGCGGGTGTGGAAAGCGCGCTATGAGCAGATCCGCGTGTTCGAGAAGCTGCTGGCGGACAACGGCGTGACGATCGTGAAGCTCTTCCTGCACATCAGCCGGAAGGAGCAGAAGGCGCGGCTGCTGGCGCGGCTGGATAATCCCGAGCGGAACTGGAAGTTCAGCGAGGCGGATCTCGCGGAGCGGAAGTACTGGGAGGATTACCAGGCGGCGTATGAAGAGGCGCTGGGCCGGTGCAGCACAAAGGAATCGCCCTGGTACATCATTCCCTCCGACCACAAATGGTACCGGAACTGGGCCGTGGCGCATATCCTGCAACGGACCCTGAAGGACATGAAGCTGAAGTTCCCCGCGCCCCTGGCGGACGTGAAGGCCCTGCGGCGGAAGCTGAGCAAGCTTCCCTAGTGCTTGCGCAGCGAGCGGATGACGCTTTTCACGTCGGCCGGCTTCAGGATCCGGAGCGCGGCCAGGGCGGCCAGGTAGGCCAGCATGGCGGCGGCGCCGGCCGCGATCATGAGCGGGAGGCTCCAGTCGAGCCCGATGGCGGGCAGGGTGAGGAGAAGGCCCAGGCCGGTGACCGCGAGGAAATCGCGGAGCATGACCAGGAACGCCCCGCGGAAGGCGAAGGCATACACCAGCGCCACGGCCAGGTGGCCGGCCACCGTGGCCCAGGCCGCCCCGACCGCTTTCCAGGTCGGGATGAGCAGGAACGAGGCGGCCACCATGGCGATGACGCCGAAGACCGTGGAGGCCGCGTAGATCGACGGCTTCTTGCGCACCACGGCGAAGTTCATCCCCATCTGCGAGACCAGCATCGGGCTGAAGGCCAATCCCGTGACGACGGCGACGCCGTAGGTCTCTGAAAATTGATCGCCGAGCAGGAGCCGGATGGCGGGGCGGCCGAGGTAGACGAGGCCGGCGTAGACCAGGAAGGCGGCGGTGCCGCACCAGGCGAGGGCCACCCGGTTCCAGGCCAGCACCTCGGCGCCCCGGTCGGAGGCGTGGAGCTTGGAGAGGGCCGGCACGAGCGTGGTGAAGATGAGGCCCAGGAACATGCCGGTGGTCATGAGGAACTGGTTGGCCAGGTCGAAGGGCGCCACGTCTTCATAGCGCCCCGTGAGCCCCCGGATGAAAAGCGGGGCCGAGCGCTGGAGGAAGAAGAGCAGCACGGTGGGGATGTAGAAGGTGGCGCCGAAGAGGAAGTAGGGGAGGAACTCCTTGAAGGGGAGGCGGCCCCAGGAGCGGAAGAGCGCCGCCCGGCCCCACCAGAACGAGAGGAGCATCAGGGCGATCTCGTTCAGCGCCAGCGCCCAGAGCGCGGCGTCGAGGCTTCCGGTCCAGGCGTAGAGCCCCACGATGAGCAGGAAGGTGAGCGCGCTGCGCACCAGCTCGCGGGCCGAGAAGCGGGCGATCTCGTTGCGGCCGTACAGGAAGGCGAACGTGGTGCCCTGGATTTTCCCGGCCACCATGATGCAGATCAGGATGGGCAGCCAGCGCAGGGGGAAGCCCTCGGGGCGGAGCAGGAGCATGAAGGCCGAGACGGCCACCGCGAAGGCGGCCACCAGCAGGTTGCTCCAGTACATGATCCCGTGCAGGAGCCGCGCCTCGCGCGCGGGGTCGCGCCCCATCTCCGGGATGAAGCGGCCGAAGATCTGGATGTTGCCCAGTCCGGTGAAGGCCTCGCACACGGTCAGCACCGAGGTGAAGTAGGCGAACTGCCCGTAGAGCGACTTGCCCATGTAGCGGGGAATGACGATCAGGCTCAGGAACAGGAAGGGGTAGCGCAGCAGCCGCCAGAAGGCGCCGATGGTGACCGTCCGCAGCGTCTGCCGGCTATCGTAGCTCATGGAGCGCCTCGCGCGTTTCCTCGGCGCAGCGCCGCCAGGTGAAGGCGGTGGCGCGGGCCAGGCCCAGGCGGCGCATGGCGGAGCGCCGGACATCGTCGCCCAGCACGCGCTGCAGGCCGGCGGCGATGGACTCGGGATCGAAGGGGTCGACGAGCTCGCCGGACTCGCCCGCGATTTCGGGCAGGGCGCCGGTTTTGGAGACGACCACCGGGCAGCCGCAGGCCATCGCCTCGCAGGTGGGGATGCCGAACTCCTCGTAGACGGAGGGAAAGAGCATGCAGTCGGCCAGGTTGTACAGCAGCGGCAGCTCGCCCTGGTCCACCCAGCCGAGGAAGGTGATGTCGCTCAGCGTGCCGTCCTCGGCCAGCTTGTACTCGGGAATGTATTTCTCGCAGCCGATGCCGGCCACCACCAGCTTGCAGGGCATCCGCTGGCGCAGGAGGCGGAATCCGGCGATGAGGTTCTTGAAGTTCTTGCGCGGGTCGTACTTGATGACCGAGAAGATGAAGCGGTCGGGCAGCTTGTACTTGGCCCGGACGGCGGCGAGGGCGGTGGTGTCGGCAATGACCTTGAAATGGCGGTTGGTGCCGAGGCGGATGGTGCGGATCTTTTCCGGCGGGACGCGGAGGAGGCGGATGAAGTCCTGGCGGGTCAGCTCGGAGTTGGCGATGATGAGGTCGGCCTTGCGGCAGTAGAGGGGCATGACGGCGCGGATGTAGGCGATGTCGGCGCGGGTGTAGAGCTCGGGGTGGACGAACCAGCTGGCGCCGTGGACGGTCATGACGGTTTTGCGGCCGGCGCAGAAGGGCACGGTGAACTTGGTATGGAAGAGGACGTCCACGCCGGCCTTGCGCGCTTCGAGGGGCATGCGGAGCTGGTCCCAGGCGAACTTGCCGGGCGCGGAGACCAGCTTTTCCGTGACGTTGGGAAAGGAGGAGTAGCGGCCCAGGAAGGCCGGGCTTTTGTAGAAGAGCACGTATTCGGTTTGCGGGTCGAGGGGGAGCAGCTCGTCCATCAGGTTCAGGCTGTAGATGCCGATCCCCTGCCTCTCCTCGAGCGCGCGCAGCATGACGCCGATTCGCATGGTGTTCCTGTGCGTTGTTGATCCGCTATTGTGCCTAAAGGTGTCGGTCAAGTCTAGCGCGCTGATGCGCTTCCTTTCAAGGGGTTGCGCCACCGAATGCCGGGGAAACGCGAGAAGTCCGAATCGGTGGAGAAGAGGTCGCAGCCATGTTCCAGGGCAAGGGCCGCCAGGTGCGCGTCCGTGACAAGGTTCGCGGTGGCCTGTCCCTCCAGCAGCATCTTGCGGAACACGGTCCAGTGCCGTTCGGTTGGCTGCACCATTCTCACGCAAGGCTGGTTCATCCAGCTTTGAACGCGTGAGAGCGCCTGATCGAGCGAGAGGGGATGGTCAAAGACGCGGGGGTTGGTGCTGATGCGGATGAACGCGCCAAGGACGGTCCAGCAAAGGCAAACCGGCGATTTCCCGGATAGCTGGGAGTCCCACCAGGCGCGGGCCGCCGCGTGATGCGGACTGAGCTGATCCTCGGCGTAGAGAAGGATATTGGCGTCAACCAGGATCACCGGTGGTCCTCCCCCTCGACCTGCGCCAGCAGTTCCTGGATATTGTCCAGATTCCGTCCGGCTTTCAGCCCCAGTTTGCGGGGGCGGGTTTGGTAGGGCGGGGTTTTCGCCGGCTCTTCCACGGCACGCAGGCCGGCGCGCAGGGCCTCATTGACCACCTGCCGGAAGGGAGTGTGAAGCCGGGCCGCAGCCGCTTTGGCCCGGTCCAGCACGTCATCGTCCAAGGTCAGCGTCGTCCTCATGATGGCAGCATAGCATCATTAACAGTGATGTCAAAGCATCAAATACTTACGGTATTATTTTGTGATTTCTGTTTTTACGTGATAGAATCAATGGCTTTTAAACCGAAGAGGATGGTCATGGGAAACTATGAGAACGGTGTTGTTCGGGTGGCGATTGCCGGGCAGGGCCGGAGCGGCTACAACATCCACACGGCCTGCCTGCGGAAAAACACGGGCCTGTTCAAGATCGTGGCGGTGGCCGATCAGCTGGAAGAGCGGCGCGAGGACGCCAAGCGCGAGTTCGGCGCGCGGGTCTACTCCGATTGGGGAGGGCTGCTGGCCGACGGCGAGTTCGACCTCTTCATCAACGCCCTGCCGACCCCCCTGCATGTGCCGGCGACCCTCGCGGCGCTCGAGGCGGGCAAGCATGTGCTGTGCGAAAAGCCGATGACCCACAACGTGGCGGATTTTGACCGCATGGTCCAGATGGCCGCCCGCCACCGCCGCGTGCTGGCCCCGTTCCAGAACAACCGCCACCAGCCCTTTTTCGAGAAGATCCAGGAGGTCGTCAGCTCGGGCGTGCTCGGGAAGCTCGTGTACATCCGATCCAGCTGGAGCGGCTTCTCCCGGCGGTGGGACTGGCAGACCTGGCAGAAGAACATGGGCGGCTCGCTCCTGAACACGGGACCGCACGCCCTCGACCAGGCGCTGGTGCTCTTCGGGGACAAGAAGCCCGACGTCTTCTGCCGGATGGACAGCAACAACCCCTTTGGCGCGGACGCGGAGGATCACTGCACGGTGACGCTGTTCGATCCCGAGAGGAAGGCGCCGCAGATCGATGTGTTCATCAGCGCCTACATGGCCTATGCGCAGGGCGAGCGGTACAACATTTGCGGAACCTATGGCGGCCTTTCGGGCAATGAAGGCAAGCTGCAGTGGCGCTATTTCGATCCCGCCCAGGCGCCCCGGCAGGAGATGTGGAACTGGTCGGTGGACCGGAAGTACCCGCGCGAGGAGCTGCCCTGGGTGGAGCAAAGCTGGGAGCTGGAGCCCGAGCAGAACCAGGCGGCCGTGGGCTACACGCTGCGGTCGCTGCCGGCGGGGCCCCAGCGGATTTATGAAAACCTGCACGATGTGCTGGTGAAGGGGTCGCCTCTGCTGATCCCGCTGGCGCAGGTCCGGCGGCAGATCGAGGTCCTGGAGGAATGCCACCGGCAGAATCCGCTTCCGCGGCGGGGCTGAGTGGGTTTCGTAGCCGCGCCGGATACGGCGCGGGATTACAAAATGGCGCCTTGCGGGTTGCGTGACGAGGTTGCGGCGTTTCGGGCGCTAATGGCCGGCCGCTTTTGGGCTGATCCGGT
>CAIKKV010000286.1 GCA_903828035.1 uncultured bacterium | reverse complement strand
GGTCGACGGGCGGCGGCATGGGCTTTTTGAAATCGGCGGCGATATTGTACCAGGCTTTGGGCATCTCTTCTTCGGAAAGCGGGATGCGGATCGGATCGCTCATGAACGGCTCCTTTGGCTGAGTTGAAGCGTTACTATATAAAGAAACGGCTGCCGTCGCAACATTTTTTTGAGGGCGGGTTCGGGTCAATCTGGGGCGGCGCGCCCCTGTCCCTGTTTTACATAATGGCGGCAAACTTGTTTGCTTGTCCGTCTCCCGGATTCCTGATAAGGACTACATCGTGCAGAGGGGTCAGTTTCAAATCCCATCGTTCATCCGGAGGAATCATGGCTAAGCCGATCGGTTTTGATTGCGAAAAATATTTGGAACAGCAGCGCGCGGCCATCCTGGAGCGCGTGGGGCGTTACGAGAAGCTCTACATCGAATTCGGCGGCAAGCTGATCTACGACTACCATGCGGCCCGCGTGCTGCCCGGGTTCGACCCCAACGCCAAGATCCGGCTCCTGCAGAAGCTCAAGGACCAGGCGGCCATCATTGTGTGCGTCTATGCCGGCGACATCGAGCGGCGCAAGATGCGGGCCGATTTCGGGATCACCTACGACAGCGACACGCTCAAGCTGATTGATGATCTCCGGAGCTGGGGCCTCGACGTGAGCGGCGTGGTGCTGACCCGCTTCCACGACAACCTGCATGCCGCCGCGGGCTTCAAGAACAAGCTCGAGCGGCGCGGCCTCCGCGTGGTCACCCACCCGGAAACGCCCGGCTATCCCTCGGATGTGGACCTGATCCTGAGCGAGCGGGGCTTCGGGCAGAACGCGTTCATCGAGACGGACAAGCCCCTGGTGGCGGTCATCGCACCCGGCCCGAACAGCGGCAAGATGTCCACCTGCCTTTCGCAGCTGTACCACGAGCACCGCCGGGGCGTGCATGCCGGCTACGCCAAGTTCGAGACCTTCCCCATCTGGAACATTCCGCTGAAGCATCCGGTCAACGCCGCCTACGAGGCCGCCACGGCGGACCTGCATGACATCAACCTGATCGACCCCTTCCACCTCGAGGCCTACGGCAAGACGGCCATCAACTATAACCGGGACGTGGCGCTCTTCCCGCTGCTCAAGCGCATCCTGACCCGCCTGATGGGGAAGGAGATCTACCAATCCCCGACGGATATGGGCGTGAACAAGGCCGGCTTCGCCATCGTTGACGATGCGGTGGTGCGCGAGGCTTCGCGCCAGGAGGTGATCCGGCGCTACTTCCGCACCTCGTGCGAATATGCGCTGGGAGCGGGAAACAAGGCCACCGTGGAGCGGGTGGAGGGGATCCTGGAGGAGTTGGGGATCAAGCCGCTCGACCGCGTGGTGGTGGGGCCGGCGCGCCAGGCGGCGGCCGAGGCGGCGTCCGCGGGGAAAGGCTTCCAGGGCATCTGCTGCGGCGCGGCCGTCGAGCTGCCCGACGGGGCCGTGGCGGTGGGCAAAAACTCCGCGCTTTTGCACGCCTCGTCCAGCCTGGTCCTCAACGCCATCAAGCAGTTGGCCGGCTTGCCGGACAAGCTGCACCTGCTTCCGCCGGCGATTACGCAGTCCATCGGCGCCATGAAGGAGAACCTGCTCCGGAAGAAGAATCCGAGCCTGGACGTGGAGGAGATGCTGATCGCCCTGAGCATCAGCGCCATGAGCAATCCGGCCGCCCAGATGGCGATGGAGAAATTGCCGGAGCTGCGCGGCTGCGAGGTGCACCTGAGCCATATCCCGTCCACCGGCGACGAGGCCGGCCTGCGCCAGCTCGGCGTGAACCTGACCAGCGATCCGCTCTTTCCGAGCCAGGATCTGTACGTCGTATAGCGACAGAATAAGATCGCAACGAGCTCCTGGGTTGTTCCCGGGAACAATACAGGTTAAGTAGCTGAGAATGGGTGAGTTGTGTCGTGCAAAAACGGTGCCGGATTCAGCTCAGACCTTTTTCAGAAGGGCGATGACGGCATCCAGGTGATCGAGCACTTCCGGCGGCATGTCGGCCAGCGTGGCGCACCGTTTGCGCAGTGCGCGCACGGAAGAGATGACGGTCTTGCGGCCTTCCGCCTGGGTATTCCCATGCCGCTTGAAGGCGTCGAGTTCCCCTTTGCGCAGATTGCCGTCGAAGGCCTTGGCCTTGAGCGTTTCGAGCGAGGCGCGGGTGGTATCGGTCAACTTCGGTTTCTGGAGCTGCCGGTCGATCCAGCACAGATCCTGAAGATCGCTTTGGTCGGGGATGTAGCCCTTGGGATTGGGCTCGAGCCAGTCGGGCTGGTTGGCGCGGACCCATTCGTAGGCCTTGATGTGCTTGTAGAGCGTGGAGCTTTCGAAGCCGAAGCGGTCTTGGGCATACAGCTCCAGGGTCTTGTAGCCGAGGGCGGTGTAGAGCTTTTCGTCGCGCATGCGGGACAGGAGCAGGCCTACGTGGATGTGGCCGATGGCGATATCCTTGAGCGTACGCTTGATTTCCTTCGTGATCCTGAGGGCCTCCGCTTCGCGCGAGTCGGCGGCGGGCTTGGCGGCGGGATCCGTGGCGGGGGCGGGCTTGGCGGGAACGGTTTTGACGAGGGCGCGGGTGGCGGGCACGGTTTCGTCGGGCACGGGGTCGACGGCCGGCAGGATGCGGTGCTTGAGCGGAGTCGCGGCGGCCAGTTTCTTCGGGATCGTGGGCTCAGGCATGGCGTGTTCCTTTTAGGGTTGAACCTGACTGACGCGAAGAATAACAAAAACCGGCGCTCCGTCCAGCGCGTTTTGCGCGAACGGCATCAAGCGGGCGCATGTCACTTCCGTGGGGGTTTGCCCATGCTCTGGATGCCTGAGTGTTTGCCGCAAGGAAAGCTTGATCCGGTCGCAAAACGGGACTATAAAACCGGTATGACGACAGCCTTCCATATCCAGAAACTTTGGGGCGAGGCAAAGAACAGGCTAAGGAAGCGACTCGGGGTAGAACATGATCTCAAGGAATGAAATCGAAAAACTCGCGAAAGACATCGGCGAAGCCAGCAACGCCGAACGCGTCATTCTTTTCGGATCGTATGCGAATGGCCGCGCCACCAAAGATAGCGATGTGGATTTGATGGTGGTTGCCGAGAGCGATCTGCCCAAACACAAGCGCAGCCGAGAACTCTACAAGCGCATTCGGCCTCACCGGTTTTCATTGGACATTGTGGTGGTGACGCCCGGCGAATTATCGCGTGCAAGCGAGTCGGCGGTTTCTTTTGTGTCGCAGGTTCTTCGCGAGGGGAAAACCGTTTATGTCTGCGAATAGCGGCATCGGCCGGTTATGGGCGCTCAAGGCGGGGAGCGATCTGCTTGACGCGGATAACAATCTCCGATCGCCGCGCATTCCGTGCGATATGGTCTGTTTTCATTGCCAACAGGCGGCGGAGAAGCTGCTGAACGCATTTTTGGCCGCCAAAGGGACCCCGCCGCCAAGAACGCATGACCTATTGGCGTTGCTGGAGGCAATCCTACCGCTTGCTCCATCGGCGGAGGGGCTTCGCGAGGCGCTGTCTATTTTGATGCCCTATGCCGTTTCTGCGCGTTACCCTGACGATGAAGAGGATATGCCGACCTTGGCCGATGCCCGTGAAGCAAGGCAGAGCGCACAACGCGTTTTCGAATGGCTGACCGCACAGGCTCCAAATATCTTGAACTGCCAATAACCACGCGGAAAACGCCAGAACTTATAGAGCGCCCCTTGGCAGGGGTTAATCCGCGAGCAGGTTTTACTTCTTCCCGGTCTTATAGGACGCCCGCCCATCCGCCGCCGCCAGTTTGCGGGAGTCGGCGCGGCGCAGTTCGTCGCGGGTGAGGGTGGCGAGGTCATGGATGAGGGCCTGCAGGACGGGGATGCGCTGCGCGGTATCGCGCAGGTAGGCGAGGGCCGGCTCGGACCGAGTGCGCTCAGCGCGGTAGCCGTAGCCGGTCAACCGGGAGAGGGTGCTCCGGATCGAAACGACTCGGGCCGCCAATGGGGACTGGCGAGTCCGGCCTCCTCGTCTTCCTTTCGCAACGTTGCCGCCCGGCCGGCCCAAGTGCGCATGAACCGCTTCGGATGTTTCAATAATAGGATCAATTGCCATTAATCGGGCGAAGCCGAGAAATTTGTTGCTAATATTGGTTCATTCCGCATAACTGTGGGTTGTTAGGCTTGAGAGGGGCGGAAGCGTGCCCGTGGCATCCAGGATTTTCAGGCAGAAGTAGTTGAAGTCATGGAAGCCATAGGAACGCCGCTTGATCACCTTGATGAGGTTGTTG
>CAIKKV010000285.1 GCA_903828035.1 uncultured bacterium | reverse complement strand
GCAATCCTCCCCCGGTTGGGCATTTTTCGTTTCCGGCATGCTGGTTTTTATCTCCATGGGGTGCCCAGGGGGAGTGCTTCTGCGTTCCGCCAGGAGTTTGTTGCGGCTCAAACCGGCGTTTTGCGCCCGAAAAACTGCTCGAAAGGGCGGCCAAGGCGCGTTATTTTCACGCCCGGCGCGTGGAAAACTCGGAAAAGAGTGGAAAAAACGCATTTTAAGCCTTCAAAAGTGCCTTAGAATCAATTGGCATGCGCGGTGCTAAAGAAATATTCAAAATGTTTTTGACACCGTCAATCGATTGACTAGAGTGCCGGAACTATTAACCCAAACAATGACAGTATGAATAAAATGTTTAAACGAAAAGTTGGGGCTTTCACGCTCATTGAGCTGTTAGTCGTTATCGCCATTATCGCCATTCTGGCAGGCATGCTCCTGCCCGCGCTCGCCAAAGCCAAGGCCAAGGCCCAGCGTATCAAGTGTGCGAACAACCTGAAGAACGTCGGCTTGTCGTTCCGCGTGTTCTCCACCGACAACGGGGACAAGTTCCCCATGGCAGTGGCTAACACCGACGGCGGTTCCGCCGATTCTATCGATCCCACCAGGCCTACGCGGGTTTTTCGTCATTTCCTCGTGATGTCCAACGAGTTGAGCACGCCGAAGATTGTGATCTGCCCCTCCGACAGCACCCATGTTGAGGCGACCGCCTTTTCCACCAACATCAAGGCTGTGACCGGCATCACCCAGCAGGCGTTTTCGGGTCCGAAATTCACGAGCTATTTTGTCGGAATTGAAGCCGATGAAACCAAGCCCCAGTCCCTGCTCTCCGGGGATCGTAACTTCACCAATTCCGGCACCGCCACCGGCATGCTGAGGCCTCACGTCAACATCGCCGTGTCCATTGCCACCCAGTTCGGCACGAACCCCGGTAATAATTCTGCTTGGACCGAGAAAGACATGCACCAGGGCCAGGGCAATTTGGTTCTTGGCGACGGCAGCGTGCAGCAGTACACCTCCGCCCGCATGCGTGAAGCGTTCCGCAACACGGACGACGATAAGAATTTGATCATGTTCCCCGGCGACGAAGCCACAAGCAACTAATTCTTCAGTCCAGTTAGATTTCGATGAAGGCATCCCGTTTCGGGATGCCTTTTCTTTTTGACAGCCCATGGGCAGGGATTACATTCGCCCGACGTTTGGATCTTGTTTATGGCGCGCTTCGTTTATCTCGATCATCAGGCTGGCACGCCTGTGTCAGCCTCGGTCTTCGAGGCCATGCGCCCATTTTTTCATGAAGAGTTTGGCAATCCCTCCTCGCTGCACCGAGCCGGTTTGCGTGCCAGGGAGGCGTTGAGCTTGGCACGCACTCAAGTGGCGGCCTTCATTCATGCCGAATCGCCTGAGGACATTCTATTCACTTCCAGCGGAACTGAGGCCGCCAATTTGGCGCTAAAAGGCATTGCCTTTGCCAATCATAATCGAGGCAACCATATCGTTTTGAGCCAGATAGAACACCCGTCGTTGCTTCGATGTGCTGCTGATCTCGAAAAACAGGGTTTTATCTGCACCCGGGTGCCAGTGAACAAGGAGGGATGGGTGGATCCAGAGGCAGTCGAAGCGGTACTGACGGATCGGACCATATTGGCCTGTATCCATCACGCAAACCACGATATCGGCACGGTGGAGCCAATTGCGGAGATTGGAGTCATTTTGAGTCGCCGGGGCATTCCTTTTTTTGTGGATGCCACTGCCAGCGGCGGTTGGCTGCCCATTGACGTGCAAAAAATGGGGGCATCCCTCCTCTCTTTAACACCCCATCGCTT
>CAIKKV010000284.1 GCA_903828035.1 uncultured bacterium | reverse complement strand
GGGACACGAGTCCACGCCTCCTCGCCTTCAGGCGGCTGAGCCTCGAAAACGGCTAACGCCTTATCAGGCGCGGCTACTCCCACTTGCCGTCCGTGTGACATGCCAAAAGAAAAGACCATGCCAGGGATGCCTTCTTTGGTATATCTCGCTTGATCAGAGGGAGGGCTTGGGATAGATTCATAGGGATGCCCATGCCCCACTCAGGAGGACTGCGTGAAGAAAAAAGTGCTGATTCCGACCAAGCTGGATAAAATCGCCGCTGAAATCCTTGTCAACAACGGCCACTACGAGGTCGTCAAGGACGACGCCGCGCCGCTCGCCGATCTGGCCGCCCGCCACCCCGACGCCTACGCCCTGATCGTGCGAAGCGAAAAGGTCACGCCCGCCATCCTTGAAGCCCTTCCCGGGCTTAAGCTGATCATCCGCGCCGGCGCGGGCTATGACACGATCGACACCAAGGCCGCCCGCAAGCGGGGGGTGGACGTGATGAATACGCCCGGCGCCAACTCCAACGCCGTGGCCGAGGAGGTCATCGCCCTGATCCTCGCCGACGCCCGCCATATCTGCGCCGCCGACGCCAACACCCGCACGGGCGGCTGGGAGAAGAAGGCCTTCATGGGCCGCGAGCTGGCCGGTAAAACGGTGGGCATCGTGGGCCTTGGCAATATCGGCCGCCTCGTGGCCAAACGGCTCGCGGGGTTCGAGTGCCGGCTCCTGGGCTACGACCCCGTCATCGCCGCCCAGCGCGCGCAGGAGATCGGCGTCAGCCTGGTGAACCTGGAGACGCTGTTCAAGGAATCCGATTTCGTGACGCTGCACGTGCCGCTGACCGAGGAGACGGCCAACCTGGTGAACGAAAGCCTGCTCATGCGGATGAAGGGCGGCGCGGCGATCGTCAACTGCGCCCGCCATGGCATTATCGATGAGGACGCCCTCCGGCGGGTCAAGCCGATCAAGCGCCTGCGTTTCCTGAACGACGTGTACGCCAAGGATGAGCCCGGCGCCAAGTCCTGTTCCGATATTGCCGACATCATGCTGCCCCACCTCGGGGCGAGCACCCACGAGGCCAACTGGAACGCCGCCCGCCGCGCCGCCGAGCAGCTGGTGGAGTTCGACGAAAAGGGCATCACCAGCTGCGTGGTGAACCGCGACATTCCCGAAGGGCTCGACAAGGCCTACGGCGACCTGACCTTCACGCTGGCGCGCCTCGCCCGCGTGCTGGTGGGCCGCGAGAGCAAGCTGCAGGTCATCGAAACCAGCTTCTACGGCTCGCTGGAGCCCTTCGCCGACTGGCTGATGGTGCCGATCGTGGCGGCCATCTGGAACGAGTTCGACCGCTCCATGGACGCCGCGGCCGCCCTCCAGTTCCTGAAGGATCGCGGCATCGAGTACCGCAACCGCAAGGCCGACGTCCGGAAGGGGTTCATGAACTCCGTCACCATCGACATGACGGCCTCCGTCGGGTCGGAAAACCTCAAGGTGACCAGCGTGCGCGGCACGGTGGCCGAGAACACGCTGATGATCGCGAGGATCGACGAGTTCGACAAGCTCTACTTCGAGCCCAAGGGCTACACGGTCTATTTCCAGTACGGCGATCGTCCCGGCGTGGTGGGCGCGGTCGGCTCGGCCCTGGCCGGCGCCGGCATCAACATCGAGGATGTGCGCCATTCCCACAGCATCGAGTCGGGCCAGTCGCTCGTCATGATGCGGGTGAACAAGCCGGTTCCGGCCGCGCTGGTGAGTCAGGTGGCGGGTGAAATTGCGGCTTCGCGGTCCTTCAGCATGACGCTGTAGGTCTCCCGGAAGGCGAGAGGGACAGCCTCATGGCTTTGACGATCTGTGTTCTGGGAAGCGGCAGCACCGGCAATTGCACTTTCGTGTCCACCGACACGGTCGGCGTTCTCGTGGATGCCGGGCTGAGCGGCCGCGAAACCTGGCGCCGGGCGGAGGAGGCGGGCCTGCCGATGGAGCGGGTGAAGGCCGTGCTGCTCACCCATGAGCATGGCGATCATACCGCCGGCATCGGCGTGCTCCACCGCCGCCACAAGCTGGCGCTCTACGCCAATTCCGGCACCATCGACCGCTTTACCAAGGAGGAAGACGGGGCGCCCCTGAATTGGAATGTCTTCCAGACGGGCTCCCCGTTCGAGATCGGCGATCTGCGCGTGGAGCCGTTTTCCGTTCCCCATGATGCGCTGGATCCCGTGGGCTTCATTTTCACGCAGGGCGACATGAAAGCCGGGGTGGTGACGGACATGGGCATGGCCACCACCCTGATCCGGGAACGCCTGCGCCGCTGCCATGCGCTGGTGGTGGAAGCCAATCACGACCTGGATATGCTTAAAAACTCGGGCCGGCCCTGGTCTCTCATCCAGCGGATCCTGAGCCGGCAGGGGCATCTTTCGAACGAGGCGCTTGCCGCCATGCTGGCCGAGATCGGCCACGCGGGGCTGACCGACGTGTTCCTGGCCCATTTGAGCCAGGATTGCAACGACCCCAAACTGGCCGAGCAGGATGTGCGCAGGGCCCTGGACAAACGGGGGCATCTCCATATTCGCGTGCATATGACCTATCCGGACAAGCCGAGCCGGATCGTGCGGGTGGAGGAGGCGCTTAAGGCGCCAGCAGGGTCCGCACCGCCAGCAGGCTGATTCCGGCCGAGAGCAGCCATAACGTGACGCCCTGCGCCAGGGCCCGCACCCCGACCGCGCGGAGGGACTCGCGCGTGAGGCCCGTGCCGATCAGGAACAGGGTCAGGGTCAGCCCCCGCCGCGCGGCGGTATGGATCCAGGCATAAACCGGCTCCCCCCCGGGCGCATAGGAACGCACCGCGGCGGCCGCCACGAACAGGAAAATGAACCCGGGAAGCGCGATGCGGGATTTATCCGATCGCGAGGCGATCGCGAGGGTGAGCACCAGCGGGATGATCCACAGGGCGCGGGCCAGCTTGACCGTGGTCGCCAGGTGCAGGGCCTCGTCCCCGTAGCGCGCCGCCGCGCCCACCACGGAGCTCGTGTCGTGAATGGCGATGGCCGCCCAGAGCCCGAATTGGTGCTGGGAGAGGCCGAGGGCCTTTCCGATGGGCGGAAACAGGAAGAGCGCCACCGCGTTGAGGATGAACACCGCTCCCAGCGCCACCGACATGGCCTTTTTGTCGGCCTTGATCACGGATCCGACCGCCGCAATCGCGCTTCCGCCGCAGATGGCCGTTCCCGTGGAGATGAGCAGCGACACGCTGCGCTCGACCTTGAACAGCCGGCCCAGGAGCCAGCCCGCCGCCAAGGTTCCCAGGATGGTGGCGGCGGTGAACCCGAAGCCGGTTTTTCCCGCCAGCCAGACCTGGGCCAGATTGATGCCAAACCCCAGCCCCACCACGGATCCCTGCAGCAGGTACTTGGTGATTGTGGGCGTTCCGGAGGGAAAGGGATGGCCGGCCAGCAACGCCAAGGCGACGCCCAGGGCCAGCGCGATGGCGGGGGAGAGCCAGCCCGTGAGACAGACGGCGCCGAGGAGATAAAAGAGGGCGGTTTGAATGGAGGCGCTGCTGATCATGGGAGTTGGCGGAGGAGACGGGCCGCGAACAGGCCCGAGCCGGGGCCGTCCCAGGGCCAGAAATAGGTTTGCCCGGGGCAGGGGGCTCCGGTCAGGGGATTTGTGAAGGGGGAAAGGGTGTACTCGGAATGCGTTTGAAGGAAACGGGTGATGAGTTCCGTGTTTTCGGCCGTGGTCAGCGAGCAGGTGGCGTAGAGGAGCGTGCCGCCGGGCTTGACGCATCCGGCGGCCCGATCCAGGAGCGTGGCCTGCAGGGCGGTCAATTCCGTCAGGGTTTCCGGCTTCCAGCGCCAGCGGGCATCGGGATTGCGGGACCAGGTGCCTGTGCCGGAGCAGGGGGCATCCACCAGCACGCCATCGAACTGTTCCGTGGGAAGCGGATCCTGCGCGGCATCGAGGCGTTGCAGGCGGATGCAGTCGGCCCAGCCGCCCTTTTGCAGGCGCCGTTCCGCCTCGTTCAGGATGCTTTCACGGATATCGGTGGCCAGGATCCGGATGCGGCCGCCTGCCAGCTCGGCGAGCTGCAGGCTTTTTCCGGCCGAGCCGGCGCAGACATCCCACCAGGAAGAGTCGGGCGCGGGGGCGGCGACAAGGCCGATTGCCTGCGAGGCGACGTCCTGGATGTCCAGCTTGCCGCCGGCCTGGGAGAGAAGGTCGGCGAGCCGGCTGGTATCGGGCAGCTGCCAGGCCCGGGACAGGAGGGGATGCGGAATCGGGACCAGGTTTTGCGCGGCGCAAAGGGCCGCGAGGGAGTCTTCGGCGCCCGGGCGAACCCGCAGCCAGGTGGGCGGCCGGGTTTGGAAGGCCTCGATCAGGGCGGTTTCAGGATCTTGCCCCGGAGGAAGCGGGGGGCGGGCCAGCAGGGGGCGAATGGCAGGGGGAAGCAGGGCGGCGAGGGGCG
>CAIKKV010000283.1 GCA_903828035.1 uncultured bacterium | reverse complement strand
GGATGAGCGACGAGGTGATGTCTCATCTGTTCGAGCCGTTTTTCACCACGAAGGGCCTGGGCAAGGGAACGGGCCTGGGGCTGGCCGTCATCTACGGAATCGTCAAGCAGCATGGCGGCTGGATCAATGCCTACAGCCAGCTGGGGATCGGCACCACCTTCAAAGTCTACTTCCCGGCCTATCACGGCGAAGGCGATGCCCAGCCCTCCCGGACGCAGGGGGAGGCCGTCCCGGCCGAAGAGGTCCGTGGAAAGGGAGAACGCATCCTGCTCGTGGAGGATGAAGCCGGCGTGCGCAACCTGGCCACCCAGGTGCTGCAGGCTTCGGGATACAGGGTGACCGCCTGCGCGTCGGCCGAGGAGGCGCTGACGGCGTTCGACCGCGAACAGGGCCAGTTCGACCTGCTGTTCAGCGACGTCGTCCTGCCCGATCGCAACGGCATCGACCTGGTGGACCTGATCCAGGCCCGGAAGCCCGGCCTTCCCGCCCTCCTCTGCAGCGGGTACACCGACTCGCGTTCTCGGTGGCGCGCCATCGAGGAGCGGAACATCCCCTTCCTCCAGAAGCCCTATCCCTCCGCCGCCCTCCTGAACGCCTTCCGGCGCGTATTGGGCGGCCGCTAGCCGGGCGTGACCGAATCGACGCGGATCCGGCTCTGCGACCGGTCAGCCCTGCATTTTGCCTTTGCCCGTGGGGCGGGCGCGCTTGTCGGCCAGAAAGGATACGGTAACGGTTTGCGAATCGGCTTCCGTGCGAAGGGGCCCGTCTTTCATCGGCGAGAGATGTTCCAGGGGAACCTGGGCGAATGTCTGGGTCGGCGTCATTTCGATCATGCCCACCTTGGCGGCCGGCACGCCCAGCGCGGCGACAAGCAGATCCACCACCGCGCGGGGATTGAACCGGTTCCGCCGGCCCACGCTCAGCCGCACCCACTGATAGCCCCGGGCCGCGAGCGGCAGGGGCGGAACGGCTTCCTCCGGGGAGGAAGGCGCCGCCGGAGCGGAAGGCGCCGCCGGGGCGGGACTCGCGGATTTGATGACGGATTTCCCGGCCGGGGAAGGCGCGGCGGGACTGGGCGGCGCCGCGGCGGCCGCGCCCATCACCATCTGCAGCAGGGCGGCGGCGATATCCGTGGAGGCGAACCCCTCCTCCAGCAACCGGTCCACCATCACGCTCTGCGAGGCAAACGCGTTGGCGCCGAGAACCGTCCGGACCTTTTGAAGCAGCAGGTCGGCCCGCTTCTCCTCCACCTCGCCGGAGGTCGGCATTTTCCCCCGCTGGATGCGCGAGCGGGTGTACCGCTCGATGTAAATGAGCTTGTGGATGTCGCGGCCGGAAACGAACGTGATGGCCATGCCCCGCTTGCCGGCCCGGCCCGTCCGGCCGATCCGGTGCACGTAGTCTTCCGCGTCGTAGGGAAGGTCGAAGTTGAACACCACTTCCAGGTCGTCCACATCGATGCCGCGGGCGGCCACGTCGGTGGCGACCAGGAACTCGAACTCGGCCTTTTTAAACTTGTTCATGACCCGCGTGCGCTGCGCCTGGGGAATGCCGCCGTGCAGGCGGTCCGCCGAAAATCCCTGGGCGATCAGCGTATCCGTCAACTCATCGACCATCCGCTGCGTGTTGCAGAAGACGAGCCCCAGCTTGAAGGCGTGATAGTCGATCAGGCGGACCAGGGCCTCGGACTTGCGCGTGACCGGAATCTCGTAAAACCACTGCTCGACCGTGGGCACCGTGCCGGTTTTCTGCTCGATGCGCACCGTCTTCGGGTCATGCGAATACTTTTTGATCAGGTCCCGGATGGGCGGCGACATGGTGGCCGAGAAGAAGACGGTCTGCCGCTCTTCCGGCGTGGCGTCCAGGATCTTGGCGATGTCGTCGCGAAAGCCCATGTCGAGCATGCGGTCGGCTTCGTCGAGCACCACCAGCTTCAGCTGCTTGAGCTGCAACGTGCCGCGGTCAATGTGATCCTGGACCCGGCCGGGCGTCCCGATGACGATCTGGACTCCCTTTTTCAACTCGTAAAACTGCCGGTCGTAGGAGGCGCCGCCGTAAATGGGCACGCAGTGAACGCCCCGCTTGTGGGCCGACAACTTGTGCACTTCATCCGCCACCTGGGTGGCCAGCTCGCGGGTGGGGCAGAGAATGAGGACCTGGGTGGAGCGGTTGGCGGCATCCACCTTTTCAATGGCGGGGATGGCGAAGGCGGCCGTTTTCCCGGAGCCGGTCTGTGACTGGCCCACCACGTCGCACCCTTCCAGCATGATGGGAATGGCGGCCGCTTGAATGGGCGCGGGCTCTTCAAACCCGAGCGTTTCAATGGCTTTTAGAATGGCGGGCGAAATCCCGAGTGAGGCGAATGTAGGTTTGTTTTGTGTGTCCACTCCAGCATGATACGATTGCGGTTGTGCCGATACGAGTTTATTTTTCCCTGACTTGACGCTCGCAGCCTCTCCCGCTATCGTGTTGAGAACATGAAACGCCTTAACCAAGCCCTCGCCTTCATCAAACCCCACGCCGCCGCGAACAAGGCGGCCCTCGCCTGCATCGCCGCCACCTTCGCGCGCCACGGCATCCGGCCCGTCTACGACGTGACCCTGACCGGCGGGCAGGTCAAGGCCTCCGGCGCCATCGACCGCCACTACGCCGTCAACGCCAAGGTCGGCACCTGCGAAAACCCGGCCGACCTGTTCGTGGGGCCCGAGGCCCGAGCCAGGTTCCTGGACCTGTTCAAGGTCTCCTGGGAAGACGCCCTGCAACAGGGCCGGATCCTGAGCGGCTTGTCCGCCGGAATAAAGCTCGGCGTCGCCGGCGAAGCGCTGAACGCGCTCTGGGCCAGGCAGAAGGCGGAAAAGCTGGCCGGCGGCCTCTATGTCATCCTGCTGCCCGAGCTGAACGCCTTTGTGCTCAACGGCTTCTACCCCTCCATCCGCGAGCTTTTTACCGCTCCGGACGCCATCCTCAAGGTCATGGTGGTGGAGTTCGACGCCGAAACCCTCCCCTGGAAGGCCTTCCGCAGCCAGGTGATCGGCACGACCAACCCCGCGGCGGCGGACCCCCGCTCCATCCGGGGCGCCCTGCATGCGGCGGGCAAGGAGGGGGGCCTCACCGTGACCTACCGCGAAAACGTCATCCACGCCAGCGCCTCCCCCTTCGAGGCCCTGGTCGAAAAGACCCTGTGGGTGCCGGACTTCCCGATCGAGCGCGATCCCCTGTGGCAGCGGCTCCAGCCCGCCGGCATCACCCTGGCGCAGGTCCTCCGCTGGCGCGACGGGAATCCCGCCATCCCGGTCGCCGGGAAGCAGGAGCCGCTGATCGAGTCGCTCGAGGACCTGGACACCGACACCCTGGCGGCCCGCCTGCTGGAACTGGTCAAAACCCGCGCCCTATGAAACCCGAAACCATCCGCCGCCTGGACCTGATCGTCGGCAAGCCGCTCTGCGCCGCCCTGACGGCGGTGGAGAGCCTGCGCCGCCTCGCGCGCCCCCGGAGCGCCTACACGCCGCCCCGGCGCATCCTGTTCGTCAAGCTGATCGAGATGGGCTCCTCCGTCCTGGCCAGCGGCGCGTTCGAGGAGGCCATCCGGCTGGTGGGCCGGGACAACATCTTCATCCTGCTGTTCGCCCCCAACCGGCCCATCCTGGATATCCTTCCCTTTTTCCCGGCGGCCAACATCATCGCCATCCGCGACACGTCCCTGCCCGCGTTCGCCCGCGACCTGCTGGGCGCGCTGCGCCGGATCCGGCGCGAGAAGATCGACGGTGCGGTGGACCTTGAAGGGCTGACCCGCTCCTCCGCCATCATCACCTGGCTGACCGGCGCGCCGCGGCGCGCCGGCTACCGGAACTTCACGGCGGAAGGCCCCTACCGCGGCCGGCTCTTCACTCATGAGCTGAACTACAATTTCCAGCACCACGTCAGCAAATCGTTCCTGGCCCTCACCCGCTCGCTCGCCTGCTCCCCGGAGCAGGCGCCCATGCTCAAGGAAGCGGTTCAGCCGGGGCCCCTTCCCGTGTTCACGCCCTCTCCGGAGGAGCTGGAGGCCGTGCGGGAAAAAATCCGCACCCTGGCCGGCCGCGACGCCGCCGGGCCGATCCTCCTGCTCAACCCCAACTGCAGCGACCTGCTGCCCCTGCGCCGCTGGCCCGACGCCTCGTTCATCGAGCTGGCGCGCAAAGCCATGGACGAATGGCCGGATTCCCTGGTGATCCTGACCGGCGCCCCTTCCGAGCAGGCGGGCGCCGAAGAGCTCGTCCGGCAGATTGACCGGCCCGGCCGGTGCCTGTCCCTGGCCGGCCGCACCACGCTTCGGGAAGTCTTTGCGCTGTACACGCTCTCGCAGGTTCTCGTGACCAACGACAGCGGACCCGGCCACTTCGCCTCCCTGACGCCCATCGGCGAGGTGGTCCTGTTCGGCCCCGAGACGCCGCTCCTCTACGGGCCGCTCGGCGAACGCAAAATCGCCGTCACCGCGGGGCTGGCCTGCAGCCCGTGCGTGAACATGCTGAATCACCGGTTTTCCCCCTGCCAGGACCCCCACTGCATGAAGCGGATCACGGCCGATGCCGTGTTGGCGCACGTGCGTCATCTGCTCAGCCTGCCAACCCCCGCAACGCCATGAAAACATTTTTACTGTTCGCCTCCCTCGCCAGCCTGACCGTCTGCCTGGGCTGCGCCACCCCCGGCGAAGCGCCGGCGCGGGTGGTCGTGGAGGCCCGGGATGCCACCCATTTCATCGTGGAAGGCCGGGAAGTCGATGCCGGGCACTTGCCCCGGGCCGTGAAAAAAGCCGGCGCCACGCAGGACACGGAAATCCGGTTGCAGGTGCCGCCGCAAATGCCGCCCGGCAGCATGCTGCCGGCCTTTGCGGCCCTCCAGCAGGCCGGCTATCGCAAAGTGCTGCTGGCGCATCCGCGCGAGGCCACGGCCCAGGTTAAGGAACCGGAAAAAACAGCCCCGCCCGCCAAGCGCGCGCTTAAGCCTTCGCGTCATTCCACTTTATAGGGCCGCGCCGTGTGCGGCAGGGAATCACGGCCGGCCCAGCAGGTCCAGCAAAACCCGGCCGATGTCCGTGTCGTCGATGGTCGGCCCGCAAACCGGATCCGTCACCCGGATCCGGGCGCTCAACCGCTCGGCCTGCCGGCCCTTGGCAAAGAGCGGAACCGGCTGGTTCGTGTGATTCCTGATCCCCCAGCTGACCCGCGGCATGCGCCCCTTTTCAACCGGCCCGTCCTTCAGCTGCAAATAGCCGGTCTCATGATCGGCGGTCACCATCACCAGGTTTTCCTCCCAGCCGCCATGGCCCTCCACCCAGTCGCAAACCGCCTGGACCGCCTCGTTAAAGCCGGCCTCTTCTTCGATCATGCGGCCCGCCTGATTCTTGTGCGCGGCCCAGTCCACCGCCCCGCCCTCGATCATCAGGAAAAAGCCGCGGGGATGATTATCCAACACGTTCAAGGCGGCGCGGGCCATCTCGGCCAGCGTGGGAGCCGTCTGCGTGAACGGATCGCCGAAGGCCGGCGCCGCCTCCTCGTCCGCCGCATCCCGCTTGCCGTCGCCGTTCCAATCCCTTGAAGTCATCCGCCCCTGCTGAAGCGTTTGGAAAACCGGCGCCACGCCCAGGACCCGATCGGGAGTCCTGCCCGTGGCCATGGCCATGAAGGCGGCTTTATTTTCAATCAGCGTCCACGAACTTGTCGATCCGGCGCCATCCGCCATGCCCGCCGCCTGATGGCGCAGGAGCGCCTCCCACAACTCCTGGCCGCCCACATAATCGAAACTCTTCACCGCCCGCGCCCCGCCATTCTCATCATAGCCCGGATGACCGCCCCCCATCAAAACCGTCAACGGACTCTCGAGCAGCATCTGCCTGGCGATGCCCGCGTACTTGTCGCGATCCTGCAAGTGCGCGGAGAATCCGGCCGGCGTGGCATGACTGAACGGAACGGTCGTGATCAGGCCGGATACCCGCCCGGCTGAAGCGGCCACTTCAACCGCATTCGACAGACGGCGCCCCTCCGCATCCAGGCCGAGAGAGCGATTGGAGGTCTTGTGCCCTGTTGCCATCGCCGTTGCCGCCGCGGCGGAGTCGGTCGGAAACATTTTTACGTAAGCCGGGTTCGTCGCCGCCGCCTGAGAGTCATACCCTTGCCCGCTGGCGGAATAGGTCATCACCGACAGCTTGAGGGGAAACGAATCGCAAACCAACCCGGTCGAGCTTCCCGTCAAATAGCAAGAAGCAGTCTTAAAGTGCTGGAGCCCAGATCCATCCGCAATCATGAGAATGATGTTTTTAGGCCCGTCTACGGCCGATTGGATTTGGCCGGCTTGGCTGGTGGAAGAGGCTGGAAGAAGCAAAAAGAGAGCTGCTAGCCTAACAAACGC
>CAIKKV010000282.1 GCA_903828035.1 uncultured bacterium | reverse complement strand
CGCACAACCTGATCGCCCTCTACCATCTTACGCAGGCTCATGCGGATGGTTTGCCTGACGGCATTGTGGACGCGGACTGGTTGCCGAAAAAGCCCTGGGCATCCGCCGGAATTGTCGGGTCTTCAGATACAGACCCGGCGAACGGGATCAAGCATGGCGACGTAACGGTCCACACGCTCTGGGGCGAACTGGCATGGCAACTGGGCAAGAAGGACGGATTCAACCTGGTGCGGAAGAGCGACGAGATGCTCGTCGCCCCGGGGCCGCAGTTCCTGGAGGAGTTGATCGGCGACAAGCCGGCGCTGATCATGCTGGATGAGGTGGCTCGCCATCTGCGTGTGGCCAAGGCGGTCCCGGTTTCCGGCAAGCGCAGCAACCTCGCCGAACAGACGGTCGCCTTTCTCATGACCCTGATCGAGTTCGCCGCATCGCGGAAGCACACCTGCGTGGTGGTGACGCTGGCGGATTCGCAGGACGCCTTCGCGGCCGAGACGGACATGCTGAAGACGGAGTTGGCCGAGGCACGACGGGTTTCCGCACGGCAGGAACGTGTCATTACGCCCACAGGCGAAACGGAAATCTCAAGGATCGTCACACACCGTCTCTTCAAGAGCATCGACTACAAGGCAGGGAAAGCTACCGCCGCAGAATATGCGTCCTATTTCGTCAAACTGTCCGAGCAGGGCGTAGAGGTGCCGCCGCGCATCCTGCGAGCCGAATACGAGGCATTGATGGTCCAGGACTATCCCTTCCATCCCGAGTTCCTTACGACGCTGACGCGGAAGACGGCGACCATTCCGAACTTCCAGAAGACACGCGGGGCTTTACGCCTCCTGGCGCGCGTTGTGCGGTTGGTGTGGGAGCAGAAGCCGAAGGACGCCTGGACCATTGGCACGCACTACCTTGACGTCGGTGACAACGATATTGCGAACGACCTGACCAGTCGCCTCGAACGACCAGCGTTCAAGCAGGTGATCGAAGCAGACATTGTGAGTCCAAAGAAGGGCGCGGAGGCTAAGTGCCAGGTCGTTGACCGCCGGTTTGTGGAGGCGAAGAAGCCGGAGTTTGCGCGGCGGACAGCGATCAACGTCTTTCTGCACAGCCTATCGCAGGGCATCGCCACCGGCGTGGACCCGGCAGATCTTCTCGCATCCGTGCTTCAGCCGGGTGACGATCCCCAACTCATGCGCAAAGCGCTTGCGATCCTTCTGGCAGAGGAAAAGGGCGAGCCGGGGTCTGCCTGCTGGTTCCTCCATTGGGATGGTCAACGTTACCGTTTCAAGACAGAACCGAGCCTGGAGAAGATCATCGAAGACGAGTTGGGAGTGATTGGGAGGACAAAGGCCAAAGGTGAACTTGACCAGCGGATTCAGGGTGTATGGAAGAAGGGTGTATTCAAACCAAAATACTTCCCTGCTGAATCAGCCGAGGTGGATGACGACGCAGGCGAGCCTAAGGTCGTGGTCGTACACTACGATGCGGCCCGCGTGGCCGGCGATTCCTCAACGCCGCCTGACTTGGTTACAAAGATATTCGGTCACGCCGGCACTTCAGAAGGATTTCGGACATTTAAGAACAACCTGATGTTCCTCGTGGCCGATCAGGATCAGGCGGACCGCATGGTGGATGTGATGCTCCGGCATCTGGCCATTGGCCGGATTGTGGGCGACGCGGACCGGATGCGGGAATTCAGCGATGAGCAGAAGAAAAAGCTCAAGGGGATGAAAGATTCCTCGGAGTTGGACGTGCGCATCGCTGTGACGCGCGCCTACCGGCATCTGTTTTACCCGTCTTCCGATGCGCCCAAGGCAGGAGGAGGCTTGGCTCGGGAGTCCATTCCGGCGCAGGATCAGGGCGAAGTGGATAAAGACCAGACAGCCGCGTTGATCCGGGTGCTCAAGCAGTTGCAGAAGGTGCTGACGGCGGACGACGAACCCCTGTCGGCGGCATACGTCAAGGCTAAGGCATGGCCGCAGGATCGCCCATCGCTCTCCACGGAGGAACTGCGTCGTGAGTTCTGCAAACGGATCGGTCTGAAGATCTTGCTGGATGTGAACCAGCTCAAGAAGACCATCCGCTCCGGCGTCGGCAATGGCACATGGGTGTATTACGACGCACATGAGAAGGTCGGCTATGGGAAACCGTCACCTTCGCCATTGATCCAAGTTTCCGATGATGACGTTCTCTACATGCCCGAAGAGGCCGTTCGGTGCGGCATCAAGATCAAGGGCGTCGAGGAGCCAAAGCCCCAGGCGTGTCCCCTGTGCGGTAACGACCCATGTACCTGTGCTGGCGTCGGAGATGGGGGTACAGGCGACGGGGACGGCGGTGAGAAGAAGACGGGACTCCTGCGCGTTCGCGCCGAAGGCGCACCGGCGCAAGTGTTCCAGAAGATCGCCGATGAGTTCCACGATGCCAAAGCCGACCGTATCGGGCGGCTGGTCCTGCGGTGCGAGGGGGCCGGCCAGGAGGCCGCTTCCGACGCCCGAGCACTCGGATTGGCGGTGCCGCAACTCGGCAAGGGACAGTACCGCATCGAGCAGTTGTTTGCCGCTGAGTTCGGTAAGAGTGGCGAGGGTGAACGCGTGAAGGTGGAGTTTTCCGGGACATGGGACCGCTACAAGCGCGTGAAGCAGATCACCGACGAGTTTGGGAAGGAGACGCCGCAGGTCAACGTCCGAACGTCGCTAGTGGCGGCATTCCCGGATGGTCTGGCCTTGGACTCCACGCAATTCCAGACCATGCGCGACGTGTTCACGCAACTCGGCATGGGCAAGATTGTGGCTGAGGCGGAACAGGCCAAGTCCAAGGAGGAATCATGAGCGCCAAGGCCAGAAGTCGAGTCTTTGCGTTATGGGTCTATCCGGTTGATGCGTCCGGCTATGGGCTACGGCTGTGTCAGGCCTCCGAAAACGGAAGTGGCGCGCTGCAAAGTGGCGCGAAAATCGAGCAGATTCATGGGGACCCGCTAAAGTTGACCCTTGCTGACGTCCTGTCCTGTCTCAAGCACATGGGCCATAAGTCGTCTGATCTCCAGCGAGGCAAGACAACGCCATTCCGGCTCAACGAAGAAGAGGGCGTGCGACTGGCGGTACTCTTCATGGCCGTCAAACCGCTACGCAAGATCGCCCGGATCGAGGCCATTTCGGAGAGAGTCCGGGCCATGGCACCCGAGGAGCTCTATTACTGGTACAGCAAAGCCACCGACCCGGATGGCGCGCGCCGTGCGCGACAT
>CAIKKV010000281.1 GCA_903828035.1 uncultured bacterium | reverse complement strand
GCCTGCCCCGACCTGGAGCTGCCGGAGATCGGTCCGGCCGAGCGCGAACACCTGGTGCGCCAGCTGTGCCGGGGCGCGGCCTCGTATAAGGAGATCAAGGACCGGCCCATGCTGCCGATCCTGTTGTCCTGGCTGACCGGCTCGCAGCGCGGCCTGGTGGAGAAGCATGCCCCGGAGCGGATCGACCTGCCGAACGGGAAGAAGGCCAAGATAGTCTATGCCGCCGGCGCTCCGCCCCATATCGCCGTCCGCATCCAGGAGCTGTACGGGGTCAACGACACGCCGAAAATCGCCCTGGGCCGGGTTCCCCTTCAAGTGCACATCCTGGCGCCCAGCCAGCGGCCGGTCCAGATCACGCAGGATCTGCGCGGCTTCTGGCGCGACGCCTATCCCAAGGTGAAGCAGGAGCTCCAGCGCAAATACCCCAGGCATGAGTGGCGGTAACGTTTCGGGCTGGACAGGGCGGGCGCAAAAGCGTACGATATTGCGTACAAAAGGAGTGGGACCATGACATCACTTACCGCGACCCAGGCGCGAAAAACGCTTTATTCTCTTTTAGATGATGTGGCCGAATCCCACCGTGCGATTCAGATCACAGGCAAGCGGCATTCGGCTGTGCTGATTTCCGGGGACGATTGGATGGCCATTCAAGAGACTTTGTTTTTGACAGCGGTTCCGGGGATGAGGAAGTCCATTCTGGACGGAATGAAAACGCCTGTCGCCAAGTGCGCCAAGGAACTTAAGTGGTGAGCTGGACCCTTGTTTTCACCAAGCAAGCCCAGAAAGACGCCAGGAAGCTCCGTACGACAGGCTTAAAGCCTAAAGCCGAACGCTTGCTGGCGATCCTGGCCCTGAATCCTTACCAGAATCCGCCGCCCTACGAAAAGCTGGTCGGTGTCCTGGCCGGCGCCTGCTCCCGGCGCATCACGATTCAACACCGCCTTGTCTATCAGGTTCTGGAAGAGAGCAAGACGGTCAAGGTCATCCGGATGTGGACGCATTACGAATGAAGATGAACGGGGCAGCCGCCATGATTCTTGTCGAGCGACAGGACCTGTTTCTGAAACGCGTGGCCGAATTGCCTCCCGAGACCGCTGCGTCTTCGTGGAGCACGAACTCGGGCTTTATTTCCTGCCTGGCCCGGGGACAGCTCGACCGGGGCAACGCCATGATCCGGGAGAAGGCCGAGCTCTGCATCGGGTTCAAGTCGGATTGCCTGGATTTCCTGCTGAACATGCTGCTGCGGGCCCTGCTGCTGTATCCCGACCGGATCACGCCCGACAACCAGGACCGGATCCGGCGGGCGGCTGTGGGCAGCCGCTATTACGGCGGCCACCGGCCCCGGTACCCCATGTACTATAACAGCGAAAACCATCACATGAACTGGGCCGTGGCGGAATACCTGGCCGCCCAGCTCTTCCCGGATGAAACGTTCTCGTTCGACGGCCGCACCGCCAAGGCGCACGAGGACCGGGCCCGCTTTCTGACCGCCAACTGGATCGACCGCCGCGCCCGGTGGGGGTATTGCGAATGGAACTCCTCCGCCTATATGGGCATCAACCTGATGAGTCTGCTCAACCTGGCCGATTTCGCGCGGGATCCGGTGCTCCGCCGGTTGGCGGCGGAGGCGACCACCAAGCTCCTGGCCAACCTGGCGGCCAACAGCCTGGGCGGAGGCGTGTGGAGCGCGCAGGCGAGGCTCTATGAGCCGCAGGTGTTCAGCGCGCACGACCAGCACGCCGCCACGGCCTTGATGATTCTTCTGGGGGCGGGCGATTCCAGCCGGCTGCAGGCCACGAGCGGCGTGGGGGAGATCGTGGCCACGACCGCGTACCGGCCGCCCGACTGGCTCTGCCGGCTGGCGGCCGATCCGTCCGTCCCGTTGCTGACCGAGGAGCGGCACCGGGTGGAGCGCGACCTGTTCTATGACTGCCGAAGCGCCTTCTGGCGGCCACCCTTCGAGCTGACCCACGAAGAGGCGCGGCAGGCCTTCGCGCCGGAAAGTTTTACCGATATTCCGGTGCGGACCGAGCGGACGAAGGATTACCTGGTTTCGGCCGCCATCGTGATGCCGGGCCCCGCCAAAGTGGATCCGCAGGCCCTTTACTGGATGGGCAGCCTGCGCGGGATTGTCCCTATTTTAACAACGCAGCCATTTGCCGCCGAGGCGCCGGAGTCGCAGGCGCGCTATTGGGCGGGCAACTCGAGCGTTCCCCGGTGCTTCCTGCACGACGGCGTGGCGGCGGCGGTCTACGAGGGCGGGCGGCTGTCGGCCGACTTCACCCACGCCCACTTTCCGGTGGCCGGGCTGGACGAGTGGACCCGGCGCGACCGCTGGTTCCTGGGCCGGTCGGGGGAGGCCTATGTGGGCCTTCGCGCGCCGGCGGGGGCGGTTCTGGCCCAGGAGGGCCGTTGGGCCGGCCGGGAGATCAAGGCACCGGGGCGGAGCGCGGCCTGGCTGGCGGTGTTCGGCTCGGCGTCGCGCGACGGCGGCTTCGCGGAGTTCGTGAACCGCTGCGAAGGGATGATCGTCCGGGAGGCGGAGGATCACCGGGCGATCGAGTGGCTGGCCTCCGGGAGCTGCATCCGCGTGTCGCAGGCGGAGGGGGCGGTCCTGAACGGCAAGCCGTTCTCGTGCGCGCAGTGGCCGCAGTTGAACAACGCGGTGGTGCGGCACGAGTACGGCTCCGCCATTGCCGAGATCACCCCGCCGGGCGAAGCCGAAAGCACCTTGAGCTTTTCGGCGGCGCGCGACGTGTGCGCGGAGTGGGAGCGGCGGGATTAGGCGGGGTGGGCCGCCACCTGCTGGGCGATCCAGGGGTAGGTCCGGCGAATGCCCTCTTCCAGGAAGATCCGGGGCTTCCAGCCGATGGAGTAGATCCGCTCGTTGCTGAAGTTGCGCGACTCGACGCCCACGGGCCCCTTCACGTGCTTGATCGTGATGCGCTTGTCCGCCACCTTCGCCACCGTCCGGGCCAGCTCGTCAACGGAAACGTATTCCGGGCAGCCGATATTGCAGGCGCCCTCGAGCTTCGAGTGCATGAGCCGGAAGATGCCGTCGGTCATATCGTCCACATAGGTGTAGGAGCGCACCGCGGTGCCGTCGCCCCAGACTTCGATGGATCCGCCGTCCGCGGCTTCCGCCACCTTGCGGCACATGGCGGCCGGGGCCTTTTCGCGGCCGCCGCGCCAGGTGCCTTCCGGGCCGTAGCAATTCTGGAACCGCGCGATGCGCACGGCCATGCCGTAGCGGCGGCTGAAGGCCTGCGCCATGCGCTCGGCGTACAGCTTTTCCCATCCGTACTCGTTGTCCGGGTTGGCGGGAACGGCCTGGGCCTCGGTCATTTCGGGCTCCCCGTGCTTCATGTCGCGGTAGACGCACACGGAGGAGGAGAAAAAGTACTGCTTCACGCCCAGGGTGGCGGCGGAGTGGGTCATGTGGATGTTGACCAGCGCGCTGTTGCGCATGATCTCGCACTCGGCGGAGTGGATGAAGCCCATGCCGCCCATGTCGGCCGCCAGCTGGTACACCTCGTCGAAGGGGCCGGGCTTCAGCGCGAGGGCGGTGCGGCAGTTGGCCTCCTCGCGCAGGTCGAGCTGCAGGAACTCATCGGCGGCCGAGACGGCGTACTCGTGGTGCTTGATGTCGACGCCGCGCACCCAGTAGCCTTCCTGCTTCAGCCGCTTGACCAGGTGTCCCGCAATAAAGCCGCCCGCGCCGCAAACCAGTGCCGTCTTCTTCATAGGGTTCCTTTCGGTTGTCGGGTAAAGTATGCAAGGATACTGTTCCAGCCGCAATGCCATTTTCCTTAGAATGGCCGGACAAAAGGCTTGCCCGGTGGGGCCGGAAAGGCTAATACAAAATCATGAGCATGCAACCCGATTCCATTCCCGAGGAGCGCCTGGCCGGAGCCCGCACCGTTTTTACGGGGCGCCGGATCCGCGTGGAGGTCCAGACGGTGGAGATGGACAACGGAACGCGGGCCGAGCGCGAGGTGGTCCATCATCCCGGGGCCGCGGCCATCCTGGCCGAATTGCCGGACGGCCGCTTCGTCCTCGTGGAGCAGTTCCGGCGCGCGGTTGGCGAGCGGCTGGTCGAGGTGGTGGCCGGCTGCCTGGAGCCCGGCGAGGCGGCGATCGAGTGCGCCCGGCGCGAGGTGGAGGAGGAGACCGGCTACAAGGCGGCCGAGCTGATCCCGCTGGGCAAGGTGTTTGCCTCGCCCGGCTTCGTGTCCGAGGCGCTGCACCTGTTTTATGCCAAGCTCGATCCGGCTCGCGGCGCGCAGGCGCTGGATGAGGATGAGCGCGTGGGGGTCCGGCTCTACGGGGCGGCCGAGATCGAGGCGCTGATCGCGGGCGGCGGGATCCGCGATTCGAAGACGCTCTGCTGCTGGCTGCTGGACCGGATGCGGCGGCGGGGCGGGAGCGCGGCGGCGGTATGACGGATCACCGCATTCAATTTGAAAAAGCGCTGAACAGCGAGCAGCTGGCGGCGGTCCTGGCGCCCGACGGGCCGATCCTGGTGCTGGCGGCCGCCGGAACCGGCAAGACCCGCACCCTGGTTTACCGCGTGGCGCACCTGGTGTTCAGCGGCATTCCGCCCGAGGCGATCCTGCTTCTGACCTTCACCAACAAGGCGGCGCGGGAGATGCTGGAGCGGGCCCAGCAGCTGGTGGGGCCGGGCGTGGGGGCGCTCTGGGGCGGCACGTTTCACCACATGGCCAACCGCATCCTGCGGCGGCACTCGAAACTGCTCGGGTATCCCGGCGACTACACCATCCTGGACAGCGACGATTCGATTTCGCTGCTCAAGCGGGTGCTCAAGGAGATGAAGGTCGACAGCGAGCTGTTCCCCAAGCCCGAGGTGATGATGGCCGCGTTCAGCCAGGCGGCGAACACGGCGAAGCCCGTTCGCGACGTGGTGGCGGCCCGGTTCCAGGACATGGTGGAGCTCAACCTGGACGCCGTGGTGTCGATTGGCGCGCGGTATGCCGAGGCGAAGCTGAAAATGGGCGCCATGGATTTCGACGATCTCCTGGTGAACGGGCTGCGGCTGTTCCGGGAGCATGCCGACGTGCGGGGCCATTACCAGAACCGGTTCCGGCATGTGCTGGTGGACGAGTTCCAGGACACGAACGCCATCCAGAGCGAGTGGGTGCACGCCATTGCGGGGCAGCACCGGAACCTGCTGGTGGTGGGCGACGATTTCCAGAGCATCTACTCCTGGCGGGGCGCCGACTACCGCAACATCATGGGCTTCCAGGACCGCTATCCGGACGCCCGGGTGTTCAAGCTCGAGACGAACTACCGCAGCACCCCGGAAATCCTCGAGGTGGCGAACGCCTGCATCGCGGGGAATCCCGAGCAGTTCCAGAAGCACCTGCGCAGCACCCGCGCGCCGCATCTGCTGCCCGTTTCGGCCCGGCTGCGCGACGGCGAGGCCCAGGCGCGGTACATCGCGGAGCAGGTGCGGCGGCTCCAGCGGGCGGGCTACCGGCCCGACGAGATGGCGGTGCTTTACCGGGCCCACTATCACGCCATGGAGCTGCAGCTGTACCTGACCAAGGAGCGGCTGCCGTTCGTGATCACCTCGGGGATCCGCTTTTTCGAGCAGGCCCACATCAAGGATGTCTGCGCGCTGCTGCGGCTGCTGCAGAATCCCCGGGACATGCTGTCGTTCGCCCGCCTGCTGGAGCTGCTGCCCGGCGTGGGGCCGCGGACGGTGCAGAAGATCTGGGACAAGCTGGGGCAGGCGTTCCGGCCCCAGGAGGCGATCCAGCTGAAGCTGGTCGGCTCGCTGGTTCCGGCGGCGGCCCGGGCGGGCTGGGCCGGCATGGCGCGCGTCTACGAGCGGGGCTGCGAGGGGGCCGGGATGTCTCCGGCGGACTTGATCATGGAGTTCCTGGAGCAGTTCTACAAGGCGCACCTGGGGCTGACGTTCGAAAACGCCGAAAACCGCCTGGAGGACATCCAGGAAGTGGCGCGATTCACGGCCAAATATGAATCGCTGGAAGCCTTCCTGAGCGAGGTGGCGCTGATGACAAACCTGGACGCGGAGGCCTCGCAGGTGGAGGCGGACCGTCCGGCGCTGCATCTCAGCACGGTTCACCAGGCGAAGGGGCTGGAGTGGAAGGTGGTCTTTATCCTCTGGGCGACGGACGGCATGTTCCCGCAGGTTCGCGCGCTGGCGGAGAATGTGGAAGGCGAGTCGGAAGAGCGGCGGCTGTTTTATGTGGCCATTACCCGGGCCAAGGACGAACTGTTCCTGTGCCAGCCCGAGATTCGCCGCGGCCGCGACGGGAATATCACCTTCTGCCGGCCCTCCCGGTTTGTGACGGAGATTCCCCAGGGGCTGTTGCGCGACGTTCGCCTGCCCTATATCTGATGGGGCTTGTTAATTTCACATTAAAGCGCCCATTGGGCTTGAATTGAGGTTAATGGAGCAGTATGATTGCGCAAACGTGTGGATAATGTTCTGTGTCTTGAAAAAAGATTATTTCGGCAAGTTCAGCTTGTTTGACACGGAGGACCGTCATGAGAAAGAACACGGGCATAGCGACTCGGAATCAGCGGCTTTCATTCGAGGGACAAGCCCGGCGCTTGCGGGCCGTGTTTCTCGGATTTGCCTTTCTTCTTGGAGG
>CAIKKV010000280.1 GCA_903828035.1 uncultured bacterium | reverse complement strand
GGGCCTCGCGTGCCCAGTTCCTTGTCACGCCGCAAGACAGCCTTGCTCCAGAGCTGGAGAAGAAAGCCGAGCCCGAAAACGGCCAGTCCGCAGGCAAGCGACAGCGGCGTCATCCGGAAGGCGGTGAGCAGGGCGGCGACAAGGGCCAGATTGTGGATCCGGCTGCGGGAGATCAAGCGGGCGTAGGACATGGGCACCTCGGTTTTGAATAATGGCGGGCAATCCGATTATTTAACCAAACGCGGATGAAACGGCCCTGAATCCCGGATGACAACTTTGTCATGATCGGGATGTGAAAAGTCCTTGTGAAAAGTCCTTGTTGTTTCGCGGTCAAATAAAAGATAGGATGGTCTGCTTCATGAACCCCGAAATCAAACGCCGCCGCACCTTCGCCATCGTGTCCCATCCGGATGCGGGCAAAACGACTTTAACCGAGAAATTGCTGCTCTATGGCGGCGCGCTTCAACTGGCCGGGTCCGTGACGGCCCGCAAAAACCAGCGCGCCACCACCTCCGACTGGATGGAGCTGGAACGCAAACGCGGCATCTCGATCAGCTCCACGGTGCTTCAGTTCGACTATCGGGGTTACCGCATCAACCTGCTCGACACCCCGGGGCATAAGGACTTCTCGGAAGACACCTACCGCGTTCTTACCGCGGTGGACTCCGCCGTCATGGTCATCGACGCCGGCAAGGGCATCGAGACGCAGACCCGAAAGCTCTTCGAGGTCTGCCGCCGGCGCGGCATTCCGATCTTTACGTTCATGAACAAGATGGACCGGCCCGCCCGGAACTGCCTGGAATTGGTCGACGAGCTGGAAAGCGTCCTCGGCATCAAGGCGGCGCCGATGAACTGGCCGCTGGGCTCGGGCTCTGACTTCAAGGGCATCTGGGACCGCTCCACGCAGACGGCGCATCTCTTCGAGCGCACGCCCGGCGGAACCTACCGGGCGCCGATGAAGACGGTGGGATTGAACGATCCGGAAATTGTCCGCATCATGGATCCGCTGGTCCATCAGACGGTGTGCGAGGAAGTGAACATGATCGAGGGGGCGGGGGCGGCCTTCGATGCGGAGCTGGTCCGGGCGGGGGAGCTGACCCCGGTTTATTTCGGCAGCGCGACGAACAATTTCGGCGTTCAACTGCTGCTGGACGGGTTTCTCGAATGGGCGCCTCCGCCCACGGCCCGGGCCGGCGCCGGGCGGATGATCGAGCCGCAGGACGAGGCCTTTTCCGGGTTCGTCTTCAAGATCCAGGCCAACATGGATCCCCGGCACCGGGACTGCGTGGCCTTCATCCGGGTGGTCTCGGGGAAGTTCGAGCGGGATATGACCGTGACGCACGTGCGGACGGGGAAGCAGGTGCGGCTTTCCAACTCGAGCAAGATCTTCGGCCGCGACCGGACCACCGTTGACGAAGGCTACCCCGGCGACATCATTGGCATTGTGGGCAATTCCCTGTTCGGCATCGGCGATACGGTCACCACCGATACCGCCATCCGCTTCCACGAAGTGCCGCGCTTCTCGCCCGAATGTTTTGCCAGCCTGCACAACACGACGACTTCCAACTACAAACGCTTCCGCGACGGCCTCAGCCAATTGCTCCAGGAAGGCGTCGTCCAGGCGTTCGAGCAGCCGTATGCCACCCGCCGGACTCCGCTCCTGGGCGCCGTGGGCCCGCTGCAGTTTGAAATCGTCCAGTACCGCCTGGAAAGCGAATATGGAGCCACATCGCGGCTCGAGCCCGAGCCGTGGAAGATCTGCCGGTGGATTGCCAGCGAGCCGGAAGGCGGCGAGGAGCTGCTTCTTCCGCAGGGGTGCCGGCGCGTCCAGGACCTGCTGGCGCGGCCGGTCCTGATGTTTGTCGACGATTTTGCCCTTCGATATTTTAAGGAGAAGAATCCGAAGGTGGAGCTG
>CAIKKV010000279.1 GCA_903828035.1 uncultured bacterium | reverse complement strand
GTCACCGCGTTCAGGTTCTCGGCCTTGTGGCTGCGGCCCTTCTCCCAGGAGCCCCAGCCTTCAAAGTCGATGTATTTCTGGAATCCGCGCGAAGCCGGGTTTCCGCTGAAGCCCACGCAGCTCGTGTTGTAGCCGTTTTCGCCCAGGACCTCGGCGAGCGTCTTGACGTGCGTGCCGAGCCCGCCTTCATGCCGCAAGGCCACCACATCCATGCCGAAGCAGTCCATGCCCGTGAACATGGAGCCATAGCCCGGCGTCGTGGGGATATGCGGGCTGAACGTGTTGGAGAACACCGCTCCGCGCGCCGCATACTTGTCCAGATGAGGGGTGGTGAGCCTCGGATACCCGAAGAGGCTCATATGGTCGGGCCTCAAGCTATCGATGCCGATCAGGATCAGGTTTGGTTTTTTAGACATGGTCGCTTCCTTTGTTGTCGTTAACTCAGCTCAATCCGCCGGCCCGCCGACGCCGAGTCGTAGCAGGCCAGAATCAATTTCAAAACCGTCCGCCCCTCCTCCGCCGTGGCGATCGCCGGGCGCCGCCCGTGCAGGAAATCGGCCAGCGGCCCCGCCAGCCCCCGGATGCGGTCGCCGTGATTGACGATGTCGGGCAGGTCGCTGGCCGTCCAGGCCCCCTCCTCCTGGTGGAACCATTTCAATTGAATCCCCCCGGCGGGGCGCGGGTTCATGGTGCTGACCAGTTCGCCGTAGTTCGCCACGATCGTGCCCTTTTCGCAGACGATCTCGGTGGTATTCTCCCCGGCCACCGCGGCGAACGAGCAGGATACCTCCGCGAAGCTGCCATCGGCGTAACGGAACAGGAGGATGGCGTTGTCGTTGACGATGCGGGGATTCAGCAGCGTGCCCAGCTCCGCGGTCACGCTCTTGGGCTGGCCCAGCATCCAGAGCATGTAGTCCACCGGATGGGCGGCGTCATCGGCGAAGATATCGCGGTTCATCGCGGGCTGCACATGCCAGGTCGTTTCGAAATCCTTCCACTTCTGCGTGGGCAGGCAATGGCGGCGGCGGATCATGTAAAGCCGCCCGAACCGCCCGCTCGCCAGAAGCTCCTTCATCTTCAGGTTGTGCGGATCCACCCGCATCTGCCAGGCCAGCGTGAACGGCACCTTGTGCCGTGAAACGGCGGCCGCGATCCGGTCCGCCTCCTCCAGCGTCACCGCGATCGGCTTCTGGAGGATGACGGGCTTCCCGGCGGCGGCCGCCTGTTCAACCAGCTCCGCATGCGTGGCCGTCTCGGAGGCGATGAGGACCGCCTCCACGTCCGGCCGGGCGAGCAAGGCGGCCACCGACGCCGCCTGCTCCAATCCATGCTTCCGGGCGGACGCCTCCGCGCGGGCGGCGTCATGATCCCAAACGGCCGTGACGCGCACGCCCAGGGCAGGCTGCTCGCGCCAGACCGCGGCATACATGTCCGCATGCGCGTGCGCGCATCCCAAAATGCCCAGGCGGATCGGATTCATAAGCGGGTTACCGAGCTCCCAGCTTTTTCAAACAGGCGTTCATATAGCCGATGCTTTCGGCGGCGATGACGTCTCTCTGGCCCAGGTCGTACTTGCCCGCGCCGATCACCTCCAGGCAGACGGGGCCGCTGTACCCGCCCTTGACCAGGGCTTCGCAATAGCCGTACAGGTCGATGTCGCCCCGGCCGCACGCCTGATCCCTGGGCTCGCCCGGGCTGGGCCCGCGCCCCTTGCAGTCGCGGATGTGGATATGCCTCACGCGGCCGATCACCTGCGGCAGCGCCTGCTCGGGCCGCTCGCCGGCACGGAAGATGTGGCTGGGATCCATGTCGATTCCGAAAGCCGGAGTGGCGATCGCCTGGATGGCCTTCAGCGTCGTGGGGGTGTTGTAGATGCAGGAGCCCACGTGCGCCTTGACGCAGAGGGTCACGCCCTGCCGCCCCGCCAGCTCGGCCAGCTTCGCCATCAGCTCGATGGAGCGGGCCAGATCCTCGTCGTTATCCGACTTGCCGCCCGGACCTATGTTGACGACCGGAATGCCGAGCGCTTCGCACGCGTCGAAAGCCAGGCGAAGGCGGACCTCGTCGAGCCCCGCCTCCTCGATGCTGAGCAAGGCCAGATTGTGCGCAGCGGCCAAGGCCTTGATCTCCGCCACCTGGTCGCGCCAGTTATCCAGCACCAGGTGCTCGCACATGCCCTTGATGGCGGAGAGCTCCACGCCGTCGTAGCCCGCCCACGCGATGTGGGTCATGGCCGTGGCGAGGTCGTGGTTCTGAAACAATACCGTGTTAACGCCGAGCTTGATCATGGTCAACTCCTTAAATCTGTTCCTTGGAGGGATCGCCGTGGAGCGTGGGCAGCGCGTGCGGCCGCACCAGGGCGCCGCCGGCTTCGTAGGATTCAATCACGCCGAAGATGTACTCCATCGTGGCCAGGGCGTCGCGGCCCGAGGCGCGCAGGTGCTCCAGCGGCACCTTGTTCGTCACATCTTCCAGGAAGGCGTGAATGCGCCGCGGGAAGGTGACGCCGAAATCCTTGATGCCGGTGTCGAGTATCTCGGGCTTCGGCCCCTCGCCCAGCCCGTACTTCTCGCCGGGCTTGATGGCGGGCCAGTAGGTCAGCTTCTCGATGCAGTTCTCGATGCAGAAGGTGCCCTTGCTTCCCGCCACCTCGCAGTTCCACCAGCCGCCCAGGCCCCAGGTGGCCTCGCCGCGGTGACTGAGCAGGTAGCCGACCGTGCCATTGGCGAACCGGCAGTGGACGCTGTTGACCGACAGCAGCAGGTCGCCCTTGTTCTGCCGGAATCCCGGCTTGCCGGAAAACGTCTGGATGTGGGTGATGTCGCCGCAGAAGTACCGCATCACGCTGAGCGGGTGCGTCAGGAACGCCTTCATGTGCGCATACGGCTGGTTGAACCGGGGCGATTTGTTGAACCCGTAGGTCGCCTCTCCGCCGTTGAAGCCCATCTTGAACATCAGGTAGATCAGCTCGCCCACCGCGCCCTCGTCCATGTACTGGCGGGCCCGCTCGGCCGTGGGGGTGAAATAGTGATTGAGGTTGCAGCCCAGGTACAGCTTGCGGGCCGCGGCCTGGCGGACCATCTCGCGCGCCTCGCCGATGTCGTTGGAGAGCGGCTTTTCGCACAGCACATGCTTGCCCGCCTCGAGCGCCTCCAGGACAGGCTCGCAGTGCCAGCTTCCGTTTTCATAGCCGCCGGTGGTGACGTCCACGATATCCAGCTCTTCGTGCTTCAGCATCTCGCGCAGGCTGTAGTACGCCTTGACCCCGTGGGCGGCCGCCGCCTGGTCGGCCTTCTCCTTCACCACGTCGCAAACGGCAACGAGCTTCGAAAGCGGATCCGCAAAATGGGCTTTCGCGTGCGTGTTGCCGATGCCGCTCATCCCGACCAGCCCCGTGCGCAGGGGCTTCGCTGCCTTGACCTTTTTCATGAGAGCCTCTCCAGTAAGTGAATTGAAAACGATATCCTAGCTTTCCAACGGCTTGGCGTCCTTGACAAAACAGGCAAAAACAAGCACGATCCTGTCACTCATGAAACGTTTCCCCGCATCGATGGTATTCCCCGACCGCGGCTTTCCGCTTTCCTGCCTGCGACAAGAGCGGCATGCCGCCACGAAGTTGCATGCGCACGATTTCCATGAGCTGGTGGTGATCCTGGGCGGCCACGGCCGGCATGTCACCGAGGACCGGAACTATCCGATTCAGGCGGGCGACGTCTTCCTGATCCGGGGCGACATGGCCCACGGCTACGCCGACACCGATCGCATGGCCTTGGTCAACATCCTCTTCGACCCGCGGCGATTGCGGCTGCCCATGGCGGGGCTGGCGGATGTTCCGGGCTATCACGCCCTCTTCCGGGTGGAGCCGCGCATGCGGCAGACCGATCAGTTCCGGCACCGGCTTCAACTTAGCCCCGCGGCCCTCGCCGAGGCGGCGGAAATCATCGCCCTGCTGACCCGCGAGCTGGAGCGCAAGGCGCCGGGATACCGGTTTTCCTCGGTCACGCACCTGATGAAGCTGATCGGATTCCTCTCGCGCCGCTATTTCGAGACGCCGCGCGTGGAGCAGCAGCCGATGCGGAAAATGAGCGAAGTGCTGAGCTATATCGAGGAGCATTACCGGGAGCCGGTCCGCATGAAAACCCTGGCCAGGCTGGCGGGCATGAGCGACAGCACCCTGACGCGCGCCTTCCACAAGGTCATGGGCTGCTCGCCCATCGATCACGTCATCCACGTGCGGATCGGCCGGGCGGCGGAGCTGCTGCGACGGAGCAACATGCGCGTCACCGAGGCGGCCTTCGAAAGCGGATTCACCGACAGCAACTACTTCGCCCGGCAGTTCCGCCGGGTCATGGGCGTCAGTCCTCGCCAGCACCGGGCGGGAGTCTAAATCGATTGTTCCTTTACCGGATTGGCGCACAGGGCCTTTCAGGCCGCGAAAAGCTCCGATTTTCATTGCCCCGGTCGACGATTTACCGATAATGGTCAGCCAACACGGAGACTTCCATGCCCGCTCCCAGAAAAGGTCGTGCCGCCGCGCTGATGGTCAGTCTGGCCGTCATGGGCTCGCGCGTCCTGGGAGTCATCCGGGAAGCGGTGCTGGGCGGCATGTTCGGAGCCGGCCGCGAGCTGGACGCCTTTATCGCCGCCTTCCAAATCCCGAACCTGCTGCGCGATCTTTTCGCCGAAGGCGCCCTCTCGACCGCCTTTACCACCATTTTCGCCAAAACCGAAGAGCGCGAAGGCGAAGCCACCGCGTGGGACCTGGCTCGTCTGGTCCTGTCGCTGCTCCTGGTGTTCATGGGCTTTCTCTGCGTGCTGGGCATTGTCTTCAGCCCGTTCCTGGTCAATCTCACCAGTTACGGGTTCCACAGCGTCCCCGGCAAGTTCGAGCAGACCGTCCTGCTGACCCGGATCCTGTTCCCCTTCATCCTCTTCATCTCGCTCGCGGCGGTGGTCATGGGCATGCTGAACGCGCGCTTCGTTTTCAGCGTGCCGGCCGTGGCCCCCATGGCCTTCAACCTGGTCTCGGTCATCGCCGGAGTCGGACTGGCGGCCTGGCTGGAGCCGCAGGCGGATTGGCATCATCCGCACTTCACCTCGCGCGGCCTCGTCGGCGTGGCCGGAGGCGTGCTCCTGGGCGGCCTGGCCCAGTTGAGCGTCCAGCTGCCCGCCCTGTGGCGGCAGGGCTTCCGGTTCCGCTGGTGCTTCGAATGGAGGGATCCCCGCCTGCTCGCCGTCTGGCGCCTGATGTGGCCGGCCCTGATCGCCGCCTCAGCCGTGGAAGTGAATATCCTGGTGAACGGCCAGTTCGCCTCCGGCATCGACGGCGCCCGCTCCTGGCTGACCCTGGCCTTCCGGGTGCTCTATTTCCCCGTCGGCATGTTCGGCGTCGCCATCGCCACCGTCCTGCTGCCGTCCGTGGCCCGTTACGCATCCAACCACGACCGCGTTTCCTTCGGGAGGCAGGTGGAGGAGGCTCTGCGGCTATCCCTATTCATGACGCTTCCCGCCGCGGCCGGCCTGTTCGCGCTGGCGCCGGACATCCTGGCCCCGATCTACCAGCGGGGGGCTTTCACCGAACAGGCGACCCTGCAAACAGCGGCCGCCCTTCGGGCCTACTCGTTCGGCCTGGCGGGCTACGCAGGCATCAAGGTTCTGGTGCCCTGCTTCCAGGCCCTCTCCAAGCCCCGCATTCCGCTCCGGGTCAACCTGATCGCCATCGGATTGAATCTAGGGCTCAACGCCCTGCTCGTCCTGGTCTGCAAGATGGGCCATGTGGGCATCGCCGCCAGCATGGCGGGCGTCTCGATCCTGAACTGCACCCAACTGCTCATCCTGCTGCGGCGGGAGGTCCCGCTGGGGCCCGCCACCCGCTGGCTCAGGATGGGAGCCGTGGTGCTGCCCGCCGCCCTGCTTTGCGGCGCGGGCGCCTGGGAAACGGCCCGCCTGTTGAAAAGCGTCTGGCCGAATGATCATCTGCTCGCAAAGCTCATCCAGGTCTTACTGGCCACAAGCGCGGGCGCGGGACTCTATGGCGCCTTTACCGCGCTGTTTGGCCTGTCGGAAACCCGCATGGCCTTGACCCTGGTCCGGAACAAGCTGCTCCGGAAAACCTGACCGCCCCATTTTCCCGAAGCGCCGCCGCTCCGGAAAAGTCACTTGGCGATTTCAGCCGGAAGAACCCGGTAATCGGCTCCGCACATGTGACAGATCACATGCTGGGATTTCCCTTCCCGGACCAGGTCGTCGATTTCCGTGACCGACAGGGACCCGAACGAGGCAACGGCCTTCTCCCGGG
>CAIKKV010000278.1 GCA_903828035.1 uncultured bacterium | reverse complement strand
GGCGGTCATGAAATCCAGCCCCGCCTCCACGGAGAGCGTCAGCAGGTCCAGGACGAAGGGGAGGGCGCATTCGATGTTCTGCTGCCGCTCCTTCAGGGCGCTCCGCAGCCAGGCCCAGGGGGAGAAGGCCAGCGCGGCGATCACCAGGAGGAAGAACGACATCTCCCGGTCGCGCAGCATGAAGCCGATCCGGCCGGGCATGTAAAGGAAGGCGATTTTCATGAGGACGACCAGGAAGCCGCCCGCGACCACCGGGATCAGGATGCGGAGGGCCAGGAACTCGCGGGCCGTCAGGAGGCCCTCGTAGCCGGCCGCCAGGATCTGGCTGTCGATCTTTTTCCGGATCTTCTCGTACCGGGGCCCCTCGAACAGGCGGATGACGTTGGGCGTCAGGGGCAGGAGCAGGCGGAACAGGGGCGGGAGCCGCCGTTCCTGCCGCCGGCCGTCGGCCAGGGTCACATAGGTGATCTGGGTGGAAAGCCGGATGCAATACCAGGCAATGCCCCCCGCGGCGAGGGCCCAGAGCAGTCCGATGAGGATGTCGGTGACCGTGGTTGCCATGTTACACCTTGATCCGGATGATTTTGCGGATGACCAGCCCGCCGGCCACCTCGAGGAGCACCACCACGACCAGGGTGATGACGCCCGGCAGGGAGGTGACGAACGTCTTGATCATCTTGGGCTCCAGAAGGCTCAGCGCCAGGAGGAGCAGGGCGGGCATGGCGCCCACCACGATGCCCTGGAGCCGCCCCATGGCCGTGAGGGAGCGGATGCGGCCTTCGATCCGGGCGCGCTCCCGGATCGTGGCGGCGATCTTGTCGAACACCTCGGTCAGGTTGCCGCCCGTGCGGCGGGCGATCTCGATGGCCGACACCATGAGCGAGAGGTCCTCGCTGGGAATCCGCTCGTTGAGCTGGGCCAGCGCGTCCTCGAAGCGGACGCCGACGCGGGTCTGCTGCAGGAACACGCCGAACTCCTGGGCGATGGGGTTGCGCCCCTGCTTGACCACGGTTTCGAAGGCCTGCTGGATGCTGAATCCGGCCTTGAGCGCGTTGCTCATGGTGGTGAGGGCGTCCACGAGCTGATCGTTGAACATCCGGATGCGCCGGGCCTTGAGGAAGCGGAGGATGAAGCGGGGGGCGTTGAGGGCCAGCGTGGCCGTGACGAGGCCGCAGACCGCTCCGACCGCGATTCCGGGGCCGGTGGTCAGGTCGCCCGTCAGCAGGAACACGACGATGAAGCTGGCGGCGGCGGCGATGCGGGCCATGTCCAGGATCCGGCGCGGGGGAATGAACAGGAACATGTCCGCCAGGTCCTTCGCGGCGTCCGCCTCGTAGGCCGCCGAATAGGTGGCGGAGCCCTCGCGAAGCGCCTCCAGGAGCACGTAGGCCATGCCGCCGAAGCAGAGCGCGAAGAGCGCGGCAATCGGCCAGACATCGAAAAATGGATCGGCTAGCGGTGTCATGCGTGGGGATCGAAGATGCGGCGGTTCAGGGCAATGCCCCGGGCCGCCAGTTGTTCAATGAAGGTGGGAACGGAGCCGGTGGGGACGAAGCGGCCCTGGATGACCCCTTTTTCGCCCACGCCCGTCTGGTCGAAGGCGAAGAGGTCCTGCATGGTGATCTGCTCGCCCTCCATGCCGCACACCTCGGTGATGCGCGACACCTTGCGGGACCCGTCGGCAAAGCGGCTCGTCTGGACGATCAGGTGAAGGGCCGAGGCGAGCTGCTCGTTGATGGCCCGCAGGGGCAGGTCCATGCCCGACATCAGCACCATCGTCTCGAGGCGGGAAATGACATCGCGCGGCGAGTTGGCGTGGACCGTGGTGAGCGAGCCGTCGTGGCCGGTGTTCATGGCCTGGAGCATGTCCAGCGCCTCGCCGCCGCGGCATTCGCCCACGACGATGCGGTCGGGCCGCATGCGCAGGGCGTTGCGCACCAGGTCGCGGATGGCGATGGCGCCGCGCCCCTCGATGTTGGGCGGCCGGGCCTCGAGGCGGATCACGTGGCGCTGCATGAGGCGCAGTTCGGCCGCGTCCTCGATCGTCACGATGCGCTCGTCGTTGGGCAGGAAGGAGCTGAGCACGTTGAGGAAGGTCGTTTTTCCCGAGCCGGTGCCGCCGGAGACGACGATGTTCTTGCGCAACAGGACGCAGGCCTGGAGAAAGAGGGCCATGGGCTCCGTCATCGACTCGTAGCCGATGAGATCCTGCACGGACAGCGGGATCTTGGAGAACTTCCGGATCGTCAGGCAGGGCCCGGAGAGGGAGAGGGGCGGGATGATGGCGTTCACCCGCGAGCCGTCGGGCAGGCGGGCGTCCACATAGGGCTGGCTTTCGTCGATGCGCCGGCCGATGGGCGAGACGATGCGCTCGATGATGGCGAGCACGGAGTCGTCGTTCAGGAACGTGCGCCGGGTGAGGTGCAGCTTGCCTTTCCGTTCCACGTAGACCGAATCGGCGCCGTTGACCATGATTTCGGTGATCTCGGGATCGGTCAGCAGATCCTCCAGCGGCCCCAGGCCCACGGCCTCGTCGTACAGCTCCTTGGCCAGCGCGTCGGGGCTGATTCCCGGGGGCAGGCGGGCGCGGATGTCCTGGGTGATCTGGTGGATCGTGGTGCGGGCGCGCTCGCGCAGGGCCTTTTCGCCGATCTGGTTGCTGGTCAGCCGCTTGATGTCGAGCCGGTTGAGCAGCTCGGTGTGCAACTGCTTGCGCACCTCGCGGCTGACTTGCTCGAGGGGGTCCGGCTTGCCTTCCGGCTCAAGCGGCGGGGCGAAGATGATGGCGGGCTGGGCCGGGGGCGGCGGCGGCGGAGACGTCGTTTTTCCGGCCGGGGAGCGAAGCTCGATCCGGTAGTCGCCGATGCCGATGACCTGCCCGGGCTGAAGCGAAATGCGGCCCGAAATCCGCTTGCCGTTGAGCAGGGTGCCGGTGTTGGTCTGGAGCGCTTCCAGCCAGCAGCCCTCGTCGCCCACGCCCAGCACGGCATGGCGCCAGGCGATCGAGTCGCCCGTCAGCATGATCGTGTTGTCCTCGCTGGCGCCGATGGTGTATACCCCCGGCTCCGGAGTAAACACCTTGTCGGGTTTTCCGGGACGGCTGAGGATCAGTTCGATCGGCGCTTTCATGGGCCTACAGGTTGGTTTTGCGACGGATCGTGCGCTGGCGGTACAGGTTCAGGTCGGGCAGGGCGCCCTCGAGGCGCTTGAAGTCGATCTCGGGGATGTCGCGCTCGAAGCTGACGTCATCCGGGTTCCGCAGGGAGAGGGTCAGCTGGCCCAGCCCGCGCATGTGCTGGATGAAGGTCAGCAGCTCCGCTTCCCGGGGGGTCACTTCGAGGGAGATCATGTTGTAGCCACCGGAGCGCATGGAATCGCCGCCGCCGGAGAGGGAGTCCGGCCGCGCCAGCTGGGCGCCGCAAGCCAGCACCGAGACGTCCTGCAGCACGGTCAGGGTTACCGTCTCCATCTCGCCCGCCGCGGTCCGCGAGGGCAGCGAAAAGGTGCCCAGGATATCCACGTGGTCGCTGGGCTGGATCAGCCCGCTGACGGTTTCTGCGCCGCTCACGGCAATGGAGACGGCCCGCATGCCCACCTTGATGGTGGAGGAGAGCCCGCGCCGCGTGCGCTCGGCCGCCTCGACCTGGGACCACAGGATGGGCGCGCCGAGCTTGAGGGGGAAGAGGAGTTGCTTGTCGAGGATCTTGTAGTATTCCTCGGGGCTGACAAAGTTATCGCCCACGGCGCTTTTGATCTCGTCGCGCGTGGCCAGGTCGTCCTTTTTCAGCACGGTCCGCGAGGGCAGATCGCGCCCCGCCACCACGATTTTGACCCGCTCCACGCCGGCCATCAGCTTCTGCCGCTCGTTGTTCAGGTAGCGGTTGGTCAGGTAGAAGGCGGCGAGGCCGATCAGGACCGACAGCAGCAGGATAATCTTTTCCTTCATGAGCGCGCTCCCGGATGGACGGTGGCGGGGTGCGGCATCAGTCCCCCGTCTTCAGCCGTCGATGTAATACAGTAACCACACAGGACCCATCGTGACCAGACATTTTCGCGCTGAATCCGCAGAGGGCGTCGCGGCGCAGGTAAAAGCCCATCGGGCCGATGGAGCCGGTTTTTCCGAGGGCGGGTGACCAGCCGTTCCCGGCCAGGGATTCGGCCATGAAGGCGCAGGCCTCCCCGGGCGTCCCGTCGGCCGTGAAGACGGCGATCGTGGTGCCGCTGTCCTCGTTGGCGGCGGTGAAGACGGGTCGGGCGCCCGGGGGGGCGCGGAGCGAGTCGGGCAGGCCGCCCTCGGCGGGACCGGCCACGGTCCGGTGAAAATCCGCTTCCGATTGGGAAAAACGGAACACGAGGGTCTGGCGGCCGCTTTCGGAGGTTTTGCAAAGAAAGCGGGCCATCCGGCCATGCCCGCCCACGGCGCCCCAGGCCATGGCGGAGCCGGGCAGGAAGGCGGCGATGTCGCCTTGCCGGCTTGCCTCGGCCCGCAGATGGTCGAGCGCCGCGGCCAGCGGCTCGGAGGCGCTCCAGACCTCCACTTCGGCGCGGCTCCCGTTCAGCGTCCAGCGGGCGGAGTAGGCGAGGGACCAGCCGGGCTGGCTGCCGGCCGGGGGCTGGGCCACGCGGCCCAGGTTTTCGAAGACGCGGGCGGAGGCGGCGCCGCCCAGGAAAAGGAGCAGGAGGGTGACAGGGATGAGGAGCGGGCGTCTCATTTGAGGCCGCGGGTCCAGATCAGGTACACCTGGGATTCGAGCGTCATCGTATCGCGGCCGAAGATGAGGTTGCGCGTGATGGGCAAGAGGCCCACGGGGCCGCTGCTGGAATAGCCGCGCACGAAGCCGAGTCCCGGCAGCACCTGGGCGGAGTCGGAGAGGGTGGAGACGGGATTGTCCGGCGCCAGGCGGCGCAGGTCGTCGGGCTTGGCGTGGCTGACAATGCCGTCCGAGAGCAGGGCGGCGTTGCCGATTACGGCGCGATCGTCGCGGGTGTAGGCGGCCCCGTCGGGGCCGACCGTCCAGTCCAGGATGTACTGGGGGCCCGGCGAGACGGGGGTGAAGTAGCGGTTGCCCAGCGCGGCGGCGCCGGCCGCGGCGCGGGCCTTCTGGAGGGTGCGGCTGTCTTCGCGCACCAGGGTGCCGATCTGGCGGAGCGCGGCGACGAGGATGAGGATGGCGACCAGCCCCACGACGAACTCGACGATGGCTTGTCCCGATTTTGATTTCATGTCAATGGCCCCTCCGCGTGCCGCCGCTCGAGGAGCCGCCGCCGGTGGTGGGCACCCGGCAGCGCCCGCTGTTGACCTCGAGCCAGTCCAGGCCCTCCTGCCGGAACGGCTTCGGCTCCCAGGTGCGCAGCTGGGCGCAGTAGAAACAGCCCGGGTCCAGGGCGTCCGGCCCGCGCTCCAGGTAGGGCTCCAGGTGCTGGTAGATGTGCACGCCCCAGCCGGCCTCGCTGCCGCGGGAGGGGGCGGACGAGGTGTCCACGGGGATGAGCCGGATGTCGGTGAAGGCGGGGAGGACGAGCCCGTAGCGCGTCGGCAGGGCGTCCCCGAGCGCGCCGAAGGGTTTGGCCGCGGCGGACCAGGTGAGCGTGTCGGGCGGGGAGCCCGGCGTGAGCCTCTGCATCTCGGTTTCGATCAGCACGGCGGCGTCGGCGCCGGCGTAGTCGGCCGTTTTGCGCACGTCGGCCAGGAAGGGGAAGCCCTGGGGAATGCGGTCGGACCAGGGGCCCCATTCGTTTTCCTGGTAGCAGAACCAGGTGCTGTCGACATTCAGGATGGCCGGGTTGATCGGGCGCTCCGCCTGTTTGGTCAACTCGACCAGGAAGTCATTGGTGTTCTGGATTCGATTCGCCCCCGAGGCGAAGGGCAGGGCGTCCAGCTGCGTCTGGTGGCGCAGGTAGAGGCCGAAGTATTCGGCGTTCATCGGGCGGGGCTCCGTGATGAGGGGGAGGGAGGGCCAGTCCTTCCAGCTCTGGTAGGACTCGAGCAGGGTCATGGCGTTGAAGAAGAACCAGCACCAGCCGCGGGTGGCCACGGCGCTGTAGAAATCCGGGTTGAGCAGGAAGTGGTCCCGGGTGGAGAAGTCGACGTAGAACCGGAAGGTGTCCGGCGCCGCGGCAATGCCCTCGCTGGCCAGGATGTCGAGCATGTCGGCATAGTCCATCCAGCACGAGGGGTCGCCCGCGCTGTTTTCGTAGGGATGGTCCGGGAAGCGGACGTCGTATTCCTGCCGCACCAGGGAGGCGTGGTCCGTGATTTCGCGGGTGAAGGCGGCGTTGACGAAGATGCCGTTGTTCTTGGCGGCCTGCTGGGAGGCGGAAAGGGCGATCAGGGGGCCCACCATGCAGAGGCGGCCCTGGAGGTCGGCGCAGGCGGCGGCGGCCGGGCTGTTGGAGCTGCCGGTGGAGAGCGCGTCGGTCAGGGCGGCGGCCTGGGCGATGTTCAATTCGCCGATCAGGTTGAGGGTGATGACCTGCCAGCGGGCGGCGGCGAGGGCGGCGGCGTCCCCCCCGTTGCGGGCCACG
>CAIKKV010000277.1 GCA_903828035.1 uncultured bacterium | reverse complement strand
CGGCCCTCCCGTCGTCCGGTGGGCAATAAAACAGTTACCGTGAAAGATGCACTGCGCGGAAGACAAACCCGCCCGTGGCCGTCAGGCGGCCTAATAAAGGTGAAACTGACATGAATGCTCAGGCGGTGATGTAGCCGTATTTCTTGAGCATTCGAATCCAACGTGGTGCGTTGCGGCCAACGCTGATCGCTTCGTCGTCGACCGTGGCATCCCGGTAGTCGTCGCCACGGGTAATCAACACGAAGACGATTTTCAGAATCGTGTGGGCCAGGGCAAAAATGGCGCGTTTACGCCCCCGGCGAATGAGTAACGCTTGGAACTTGTCGGCGAGCGCGCTGCGGGTACGGCTGGCCGCGTTGGCCGCCTCGCAGAGAATGCGCCGCACGTAAGGATTGCCCTTACGTGTTCGACCGGCCTTGCGTTTGCCGGCCGATTCGTGATTCCCGGGACAGACCCCGGCCCAGGCGGCAAGCTTCTCGGGCGAGCCGAACGCCTCCATGTCGGTGCCGATCTCCACCAGCCGCATGGCCGCGCCAATGGCATCGAGCCCCGGAATGGTCTGCAATGCCTGCAACAACGACTGGTGCGGTTGCAGCGCCGCCAGCAACTGCTGTTGAAAGCGATGAATGCGGGCTTCGAGTTCCTCGATGTGCGCCAGGATCTCACGCAGCACAAAGCGATGCGTGTCACTGAGATCGCCATCGAGGGCGTCGAGCAGTTCCTCGTCACTGGCCTTCAAGCGTTTGCTGGCATCGGCCAAGACCTGCTCGGGTGTCTCCCCGTCCAACAGGCCCTTGATCATGGCCCGTGCCGAAGTCCCGTGGATGTCGCTGACGACGGCCGAGAGGCGAATGCCCCCGTCGGTCAGCACCTTGTGCAGACGGTTCTTCTCCCCCGCCAGGATGCCCGTGCATTTCTGCATCTGACGCGAGATCAGACGCCGTTCACGCAGGTTCATCGGCGGGACGAAGCTCCCCGTCAAGAGACCGCTGCGGGCCAGGATCGCCAACCACTGCGCATCGGCGATATCGGTCTTGCGCCCCGGCACCTGCTTCACAGGATGCGCGTTGACCACCAGCGCAGCGATGCCGACTTTCTCCAGGGCCGCATCAGGACTCTTCCAATCAATCCCCGTGCTTTCCATCACGACCACCTCCGGTTCAAAGGAGGCGACCCACTCCGCCATCGCGCGACGATCTCGTTTGAAGCCGCCGAACTCTCTCAACTCCACCGGTGTTTCCCCGTCGGCGTTCTCGAACAGGGCGCAGACGGTCAACTTCGCCTGATGGACATCCAAAGCCACAACACGATGGTCAATCGGTGTCAGTTCCATGCCTTTTCTCCAAGCGCTACACTGGCGACAGGGAAACCGCGCAGGCCGCCACCGACTTCCCTCTCAAGCGCAGTGCGCTTGGACCTCTTTACCGTGCGCTCTGTGGCGATGCATTCCGGGGTTCGGAGCAGGGGCAGCGGGTCACGTTAGGAATCAGGATCGAGTCGCCAAACACTTGACCGACCTCGCTGCGCGGTCTCCCGCATAGCATCTTTCATTTTCCGGGGTGCCGCCACGCCTGCATGATCGTTAGGGGAAAGCGAGCGGTGACGACCCGGAATTTTTCGTTATATTGTAATTTTTAATTATTTCATATAGTTACGACTTTAAAAACAATCAATACGGAAATAAGCCAGACCGGTGTCGCAGTGATGCACGCATTCGGTTTTCCAGTTCCATAAGACGACAAATTTCGGGTCATGGCCAACCTCGCTTACTCCTTGAGTGTATTCACGAAGCGTCGTGACTCCAGACCGAAAGCCAGTGATCGAAACGAATTCCGCAAGGGAGGGTAGGGGAGGGCAAACCTGACACGCCCGCCCGGCGCCCCAGGCACTCGCGCGGCCCGCCCGCGTACGGCAGGTAGGCGGCCCGGGCGACGGGGCCCGCGCCGGCGCAGGCGGCGGCG
>CAIKKV010000276.1 GCA_903828035.1 uncultured bacterium | reverse complement strand
ATCCCCTTCTGCTTCAGTTCGGCGATCAGCTTCTCCGCCACCGCCTTCTGCGCCGGAGTCGTATAGAATATGGCGGACCGGTACTGGTCGCCCCGGTCGGGCCCCTGGCCGTCGACCTGCGCCGGGTCATGAATCTCGAAAAACAGCCTCGCCACCTTCTCAAAGGAGGTCTGCCTCGGGTCGAACACCACCTCGACCGCCTCGGCGTGGCCGGTGGTGTGACTGCACACCTGCTCGTAGGAGGGATTCTCGGTCTTTCCGCCGGTGTACCCCGAGCGGGCGCGGATAACCCCCGGCGCCTTGCCGAGAAAATAGTCCACGCCCCAGAAGCAGCCTCCGGCAAAGAGGGCGGTTTCGAAGCGGGTGGAGGAATCGGCCAGCGGCACGAAGGCCATCGAGAGCGAATTGACGCAGTGGCGCGTGTTGGCGGGCGTGATCTTCTCGCCCAGGAAGACGTGGCCCAGGTGGCCGCCGCAATGCGCGCAGAGGATTTCCGTCCGGCTGCCGGCTGCCTCGGCCTGCCGGCGCACGGCGCCCGGCACCTCGGCGTCGAAGCTCGGCCAGCCGCAGTCGGAGTCGAACTTGTCCTCGGCCCGGTACAGCGCCGCGCCGCACCGGCGGCAGACATACGTGCCGGCGTCCTGGTTGCGCAGCAGGGCACCGGTGAAGGGACGCTCCGTCCCCTTGTTCACAATCACCCGCTCTTCCTCGGGCGTCAGCGTGTTCCATCCGTTCGTCATGGGACTCTCCTTTTCCGCGGCCCAGGCCAACCCCGCCATCAGCACCAGGCCGGCGATGACACCTTTTTTTTCCGTCATGAGACACTCCCCTTTCCACGCTCGGATTATAGATCGCCCAAGCCTTCCTGGCAAGCCGCCCGTGCAGTTCCCGAGTTGGGTACTCGCGGGGTCCGGTTTACTATTTTCGTTCTCACGCGATCCATGACCGACAAGGGGGGCTTTTGAAAACCATTTTTACCGACGAATACAGGAAGCTTCTGGCGTGGCTGCGCGATTCCCGGAACGAAAAGGGGCTGACCATGCGCAGGGTCGGCCAGGCGATGAATATCCCCCACTCCTGGATTGGCAAAGTGGAAATCGGGGAGCGGCGCCTCGACGTCGTCGAGTACGTGAAGTTCTGCCTCGCCCTCGGCATCGATCCGCATGACGGCATCACCCAGCTGGAGCGCCAGATTCGCCCCGCGCGCCAGCTCGCCGCCGAGAAGAAGAGCGCCTACGTCACGCGCAAGCCAAAGAAGTAAAAACCTCATGCGCCTGTTGGTGGCGGGTTTACCAGCAAAAGCCCGATAACACCTTCACACGGAATGAATGGCGTTGTACATTTCCCAAGCGGGCTTTGGGCGGAAGCCCTCTCGCGCGCCGCCCGACGTGAGCGACAGCGAACAGGGCGCGCGATGGCTCTCGGGTGTGGCGTTTCGATCAGGCGGGACCTGACGATGCGATTTTGAGGCTCAGCCGGCTGACAGCGAGGCGGCGTGGCCTTACGGGCCCGACGCCTCCAGCTGGAAGCCGGATCAGCCCAAAAGCGCTCGCCAGGGAACGCCCGATCGAAACGCCCCACCCACGCCGGGCAGTCCCATTCCACAGGAATGCGATCCTTAGCGAGGATCAGGCGAACCGCCTACCCCTTGAAGATCACATATTTCCGCATGCCGTAGTTGATCAGCAGCGCGGAGACCATGTTGGCGAAAAAGGCCACGCTGGTGCTCAGCCCGATGTGGGCGATCAGCCACGTCTGCAAGCCCGTTCCGACCACCAGGCTCACGCCCGAGACCAGGTAGAACAGGCCGATCTCGAGGAGCCAGTGGTGGCGGCCGCCCTTGAACACCCACAGCACGTTCAGGATATAGGCGGTGAGATTGGACAGGATAAACGCCGCCCCGTTGTCCAGGGCCGCGCGCTTGGCCCGGAGCACCGGCTCGATCGCCGCAACCGGCCCGGTCATTTTCAGGATATGGAAAATCGGATCGCCCGCCGACAGGGCCGGCAGCACGAGGATCGCCATCAGGTAGAAACAGGTCAGGTGCACGGCCGTAGCCACCCCGCCGGAAAGCCCGTACTTGACGAACTGGATCGCTGTTTTTTTAAACTTTTCCGACATCATATACGATTCGGGTCCTGTTCTAGATGGCCATATTCCGGCGCATGAAGGTGGGGATATCCACGTTCTGGCCGTCCACGATCGTCGGCTCCACGTCCTTGAACCGGCCCCGCGCCCGGGCTCCGTCCTCGAGCGACAGGTCTCCCTGCCCCGTCTGGTCGCGCCCGCCGCGCGCCTTGCGAACCGGAACGGCGTCCATTTCCGGCTCCGTCTCGCATTCCTCGGCCGCCCGCTGCCGGGCATTCAACAGCAACTGCATCTGCCCCGACGCGTCCTTCCGCCAGGTCTCGGCCGCCAGCACTGTCACGGTCAGGTGGTCCCGCCAGGCCTCATCCACAATCGCGCCCATGGCCAGGTGGGCATCCTGCCGCAGCGCCTCGCGGATCGGCGTCATCACGGATTCGATCTCCATCAAGGTCAGGTCCGGCCCGCCGGCGATATTGACGAGAACCGACTCGCACTCGTGCAGCACGCGGCCGCCGTCGAGAAGCGGATTCGCCATCAGGTCCCGGACCGCCTCGGCGGCCTTGTCGGCCCCCGCGCCGTCGCCGTACCCGAACGCGCCCACCCCGCCGCTGCCCGCGAGCAGGGCGCGCAGGTCCGCGTAATCCAGGCTGATCAGGCCGGGCCGGCTGATCATGCGCCAGATGCTGTACAGGGCGCGCGACAGGACCTTGTCCGCCCGGCCGAACGCATCGGCGATCCGCATCTCTGTCCCGAACCTGGCAAACAGCTTCTGGTTCGGCACGGCGATCACGACGTCGGCCGCCTCCTGGAGCTCGGTCAGCCCCTCCTCGGCGCGCACGCGGCGGTTCTCCCCCTCGAAATCGAACGGCAGCGTCACCACGCACACGGTCATGACGCCGAAGGCGCGCGCCATGCGCGCCAGCACCGGCAGGGCGCCGGTGGCGAGCCCGCCGCCCAGCCCGCCCACTAGGAAGGCCATCTTGACGCCGGCGAAAACGCCCTGGAGCCGGTCGCGGTCCGCCTCGGCGGCCTCCCGGCCCACCTCCACGTTTCCGCCCGTGCTCAGCCCGTGCGCCGTCTCCTCGCCGATCAGGACCCGGTCGGCCGGGGGAATCAGGCTGCGCTCGAGCATCTCGCGGTCCGTGCCAACCGCGAAGACGCGCGGCGCCTCCGGCCAGTCCGTGATCAGCCGCATCACGGCCGCCGTGCCTCCGTGCCCCACGCCCACCACGGCCACCTGCGGGCCGGCTTTTACCGTTTTCTCATTCATTGCCATGTCCCTCCACCGCGCGCGTGGTCCGCATCCACCGCACCGTCCGCTCCCACCACTGCGCCAGGGCGCTCGGCTCCACCTGCCGGGCCATCTTGTGACCAAACTTGAGCAGCCCCACCACGGTGGCAAACTCGGGGTCCGCCACCTGGGTGACGGCCCCGCTCACGCCCTGGATCCGGCCGATCGCGCAGGGCAGCCGGAAGACCTTTTCGCCCAGCTCCCGCATGCCCTTCAGCTTGGCCCCGCCGCCCGTCAGGATCACGCCCGCCTTCAGCTGGCGCAGCTTCTCCCCCTGCAGCCGCCGGGCGATGAACTGGAGCAGCTCGTCCATGCGGGCGTTGACCACCGTGTGCAGCGCGCCCTGCGTGAAGGTGCGCGCCTCGAAGCTCATGTCCGCCGGCACCGTGACCGTCTTCATCTTGTTGGCCAGGTCCACCACGGCCGAGCCGGACTCGCGCTTCACCCGCTCGGCCTGCCGGGTCTGGATGTTGAAAGCCGTGGCGATATCGTTGGTCACGTGATCCCCGCCCACGGCCAGCGATCCCATGGCCGCGATCTTGGAGGAGGCGTACAGGACGTAATCGGTGGTGCCGCCGCCGAGGTCGATCACCAGCGCGCCGCTCTCCTTCTGCTCGGGCGTCAGGACCGCCAGGGCCGAGCACAGCCCGCCGAACACCAGGTCCTCCAGCTCGAGCGGGATCGTCCGCACCAGGCGCACGGGCGTGTGCAGCCGGCTCCTCGCGCCATGCACGATCAGCATGTCCAGCGCGAGCTTCGAGCCGTCCATGCCCACCGCGCGGTGAACGACGCGGTCGTCGTCGATGATGAAGTGCTGCCCGATCGAATGGATCACCTCGCGGTCCGGCGGCAGGTTCATCGCGCGCGCCAGGTCCATCACCTCCGCCTCGTCGGCCTCGGTGATCTCCGCGTTCTTGCCCGTGATCATCTTCGAGCCCTGGTTGACCAGGCTCTGCAGGTGGCCGCCCGAAACGGCCAGCAGCACGCTGCCGACCTCCACCTGGGCGTTCTCCTCGGCCCGGATCAGCACGCTTTTCACGCAGGCCAGGGCCGTGTCGAAATCCACGATCTCGCCCTTGCGGACGCCCTTGGAGTCCTCCCGCCCCATGCCTGTAATCAACAGGCTGCCGTCCGGCTTCACCTCGCCGACCACGGCCGTCACCTTGCTTGTCCCTATTTCCAGCGCCACCAGCGGGGGAATTGTCATCGCAGCCTACTCCACGGGAATGTAGTCGTCGTTAAACGTCATATCGACCCTCGCGAGCCGCCGGTTCTTCAGCCGGGCATCGTCCATCACGCGCGCCAGGCTCCGCAGCTTGCCGTCCAGCGCCAGCCGGCTCTCGGGGGTCGACATCGCCATGTCGGGCCACTTCAGCCGGATCAGCGGCCCCTCGGCGAGCTTCATCACCAGGCAGTCGGGCTCCCTCACATCCAGCACGTCCACGTGCATCAGGCCGCCCAAGGAGCTGCGGTTCAGCACGTCGACCACCTCCACGGCGTTCAGCATCCGCCCCTGGAGCCGGGTGCCCGGCGTGGGCTCGTCCATGAAGCCGGTGATGACGGGCATGGCGTTGCGCGAGGGGGCGATGGCGAAGACGTAGCCGGTCTGGTCCACGCCCCGCAGGCCCAGCAGGCCCACGCAGGCGATCGGCAGGCGCTCCGACAGCCGGATCGTGATCCGGTCGGGCATGACCCGGGAGATATCCACCGTCTTGATCACGGGCACGCGGAGCAGCTTCAGCCGGATCTTGGCCAGGTTGACCGCGTGGGTGTTCATGCCCGTCTCGATCTCGGCCCACTGCCTGACCTTGTCGCACGAGACGCGCTGGCCGTCCGAGACGATGTCGATCGCCCGGACCCGGTATTCGGCGTTCGTGAACAGCAGGACCTCGGCCACCTTCTGCAGGGCCAGCCAGAGGACCGTGCCGGTCAGGGCGGAAAATACGAGGAGGAGCACGGCGAGGACCGCGCGATTCTTGCGCCGGCCCGCGATCTCGGACGACCGTCCGCCCACGCTGGTCACGCTGTTGCGCTT
>CAIKKV010000275.1 GCA_903828035.1 uncultured bacterium | reverse complement strand
CAGGATGGCCGAAGGTATCCGACTATTCTGTGCTTTTCCCCGTACGATTCCACCAGCGGCCGCAATGCGGGCGCGATGATTTGGGCGGCGCGCGGCTTTGCTTATGTCAGCGCAGACTGCCGAGGGCGATTCAAATCCGGGGGCGAGTTCATCCCGTGGAAAAACGACGTCCGCGATGCGCGCGATCTGCTGGACTGGATCGTCGCCCAACCCTGGTGCAGCGGCTCCATCGGCATGGTGGGGGGCTCGTATGTGGGCTTCACGCAGCTTGCGGCGGCGGCCAGCGGGCACCCGGCGCTCAAGGCCGTCGCCCCCTCGGTCATTCAAGGCGATCTCTACGGAATCTATTATTTCGGCGGCGCCCTGGCCCTGACGTTCATGTCGAGCTGGCACATCTCTATGTCCTACCGAGGCCCGGCGCTGAATCCGCCGCCCGACTGGCTCGCGCTCCAGCAGCGCCTGCCGGTGAACCAGCTGGATGACCGGGCGGGCATGCCCTGCCCGCTGTGGAACGAAATCGTCTCTCATCCGCAACGCGATGCGTTCTGGCGGAAATGTTCCGTTCAGGAGAACCTTGGCAAAACTCAGGCCTCATTCTTTATGCAGGGCGGCTGGTTCGACAATATCGGGCCCGCGATGATCAACGCGTTCGGGCAGCTGCCCAAAGGGCGTCACTCCTGCCTGCGAATCGGTCCCTGGGGGCACGGCGTCAACGAAAAGCAAGGCGAGATCGATTACGGCCGCGCGGCCCAGGTGTCGGAAGAGGCCGAGGTTGACTTCCTGTCTTCCCTCCTGACCGGCCACGAGCCTGCGACAGCCCGGAATCCCGCCCCGCTGCAACTGTTCATCATGGGCCTCAATGCCTGGCGCTTTGAAGACGAGTGGCCGCTCAAGCGCACGCAATGGACGCCGTATTACCTGGGCTCCGGAACGCTGAGCCGGGATCCCGCGGCAGCGGATAACGCGTCTTCCGACACGTTCACCTATGATCCCGGGAACCCGGTGCCGACCTGCGGCGGACGCGGAGCGACGGACGCCGGGCAGCGCAACCAGGCTGAAATCGAGAAACGCGGCGATGTGCTGGTGTATTCCTCGGCGCCGCTGGCGGCCGATCTCGAAGTCACCGGTCCGGTGTCGCTGATACTCTTCGCGTCCTCCTCCGCCCCCGACACCGATTTCACCGTGAAGCTGGTGGACGTCTATCCGGACGGGCAGGCGTTTAACGTCTGCGACGGCATCCTGCGCGCCCGTTTTCGCGGCGGGATCGACAATGAACCGCACCTGCTCGAGCCCGGCAAGGTGTGCGAAATGACCGTCGATGTCGATTGCACGGCCACCGTCTTCCGCCGGGGACACGCCCTGCGTATTCAGCTTTCGAGCAGCAACTTCCCGCGTTACTCGCGCAATCTCAATACGGGCGGCGATTCCGCCACCGAAACGGACGCGCGGCTTGCGGTGCAGACCGTGTACCATTCGAAGGACTATCCCACCCGCCTTATCCTGCCGGTCATTCCGGCAGGGGTTTGAGGGCGGGGCGGGGTGTAAGGCTTGGTTGAATCAGGGCGATAAGCAATCGGGGGCGAGTATGAAAGCGAGCGGAAAATTGAGGGCAATCGGGTCGCTGGCGGCCGCGTTGGCCTTTCTTTCGACCGGGTGGGCCGCGACGGAAAGCCGCGTGCTGTTCCGGGAGGGATTCGATAGCACCGCGGATCGCCCGTTCGGCTTCACCGAACCGTGTTCGATCAACGAAATGCCGCCCAGCCTCAAGTCGCTGGCCTTTCGGCCTCTGAACAATAAAGCCGCCGACGTTTACCAGGGCGGCTTGTTCCTTCTTCCCGCGGGTTCCCGCGGTTGTTCCCATTATGAATTTCAATTCCGCTTCCTGTTTCCAAACGGAAGCAAAAATGCCCTGACGCTCAGCCTCGTGTCGGGATCGTCCGAGGATCAAAAGAGCCAGTCGACGGTGTCCGTCACGCTGTCCGACAAGGTCATGGGCATCCGCTCGCCCGATGCCTCGCGGCTGCCCCCGTTTGGCGGCAACGCGCAGGAGCTCAACCTCCGCCCCATGGCGCCCAACCTGTGGCACCAGGCGCGAGTGAGGGTTTGCGGACAGACGGTTGAGCTGTTTGTGGAGAACGACGGCGTGATGCGCAAGTTCGCCCAGGCGGAGCGGAAGCCGGCGCCCCTGGCGGGCTTCAACTTCTCGGGGTCGACGCCGTTTGACCTGGACGATATTGTCATCCGCCGCCTTGACCCTCCGGAAGAGGTCGATTTCAAGGAAGAGTCCGGCCGCCTCGTGGCCACCCGCGCGGCCGTCTACCGGCTTGAGGTTCACGAGCAGGCGACGGCGGTATCCGCGCGATTCCAAGTGGGCGTTTATCCCGGGGCCATGCAGATTGCCCTCGGCTATGCGGATGGAACCCAGCGGGTGGTCGATGTTAAGACCTTTCCGGCCTCGTACAGTAAGAATATGCCACGCTCCGTTAATGAATTGAATAAAGAGGGCAAGCTGACGGCCACGAACAAATGGCTCCGTGAGGGTGTGGCGCTGCCCGATGCCGGACTCGCATTCCGCGAGCGGGTGAGCCCTGCGGTGAAAAAGGGGTGGGAGCTCAAGCTGAACATCAGGCCGAACCTGTACTTCCGGTATCTTCCGGAGCAGGAGTTGGAGATCGTGTCGAAGTGGGACCGCTTGCCCGCCGCGTCGACTTCGTTTATCAAGTTCGAGCTGCGGCCCGACCCGTCCGGCGCGGGCATTTGGGTGGACGGCCGGTATGCGGGGCGGTTTGACAGCACTGTTCGCGTGACCTCCGTGGCCTTTACATTGCCCGCCGGCGGCTCCATACGGGATTCGACGGTGTCCCGCGAGCCCGTCAGCGCGCGGTATTTGCCGCTCGATGTCGCCTCGATTGCCAACCCGGGGAACATGAGGGATGCGAAATTATCCGGGGTCAAACCTGGTCGCGACACGGTGGGCGGGATCCCGTTCCTCGTCGCGGACGGACCCGACAATGCCGATACGGGAGTTTGCCGGGTGGGTCTGGGCACCATTTACCTGGAGTGCGACGGCTACCTGTCCCGCACGCCTTTCGACGGCATGCCGGAAAGCCTGATGATCAGCGTTCCGGTGGCTTCTTATTATCGCGCCTGGGCT
>CAIKKV010000274.1 GCA_903828035.1 uncultured bacterium | reverse complement strand
CCGCGGGGGGCGGCCGGCGGGCTCGGCCCGACGAAAGAGCAAGGAGATCGCATGAGTGCCTGTCCGGAAGCCGATATCATCAACGGCGCGACCCCGCTGGAAAACGAGTGGTGGGGCGTGCATCCGCGCCTGTACCTGAATGCGGAAAGCCTCGCGGCGCTGAAGGCGAGGCTGGATCAGCCGCCCTTCGCGCGCCATTTCGCCCGGCTCCTGAAAACCGCGGGCGAGGGGATGATGCCCGACCTGGCCCTGGCCTGGCTGCTGACCGGCGAGCGCGCCCATCTTGACCGCGCGCTGGCGGCGCTGGAGTCCGTGCTGGACGGCACGACGCAGGCCAAGTGGGAGGATCTCCAGTCCCTGGCCATGGCCTACGACTGGCTGTACCACGACATGCCCGAGGCGCTGCGCGGCCGGGCGCGGGACTACCTCGACCAGAAGGGCCGCGCGCACTATCACCGGCTGGCGCTGCACGAGGTGTACGAGGCCGGCACCTATGGCTGGAACATCGCCCTGCACCGGTTCCTGCAGGCGGCTGTTCCCGTTTTTGCGATCTACGGGGAGGTTCCCGGCACCGCGCCCTGGCTCCGCTTCATTTCCGAGAAGACCCGGGTGATCACGGCCGCGCTCGGGCCCGACGGCGTCTCTCCCGAGGGCATCAGCTACGGCGGATTTTTCACCGACTCGTATGTGCGGGTGGCGGCGCTGGTCCGCGACTTCCTGGGCTGGGATCCGTTCGCGGAAAATGCGCATATGCGGAACCTTCCGCTGTTTTACCTGTACAGCTCCCTCCCGATGAAGCACCTGAAGCCCGGAAACGTGCATCTTCATTTTGGGGACAGCATGCGCTACGACTGGTATGGCCCCGAGAACTACCTTCGCTACCTCGCCTCCTGCAACCGGGACCCGGTCGCGCAGGCCGCGGCCGACCGGCTCTCGGACGAGGGGGTGTCGGTTGCCGGGGGCGCCTGCATGAGCCTGCTGTGGCACGATCCGTCGGTGCCGGCCGCGCCGGTGGAGGCGCTTCCCCTTTGTCACCATTTTGAGGACAAGGGCCTGGTGGTGGCGCGCTCGGGGTGGGGCGGGGACGAGTCCGTGCTCGGCTTCCTGTGCGGGCCGCATGCGGGGCATCACGCGCTGGAGAACTACCCGCAGTGCATCGGCGGCGGGCACATGGCGCCGGCGGCGGGCAACCTCCAGCTGTTCGCGCATGGCGACTGGCTGATCAACCACGGCGCGTACAGCATGAAGCTGACCGCCTATCACAACACGGTGCTGGTGAACGGGCGCGGGCAGGAGGGCGAGGGCGGCGAGTGGTTCGAGTGCCAGCTGCTGCGCCGGGAGAAGAGGGGCCCCGCCATCCGGCATTACGAGGCGGGCGCGGACTATGCCGTTGTTTCGGCCGACGTGGCGCCGGCCTATCCGGCGGAGCTGGGGCTGACCCGGTTCAACCGCCATGTGGTGGCGGTGGGGAAGGATGCCTGGGTGGTGGTGGACGATCTGGCGGCCGCCAAGCCGGCGACGTTCGACGTGTTGTTCCACGCGTGGAAAGAGCAGTTCCAGGCGGACTCGCCGTTTGTGCCGGCGGGCGAGCGGGCGTGGGAGTCGGGCGGCGAGCGCGGCCGGCTGCGCGTGACGCTGCTGGGCCCGGAGGCGGGGATCGGCACGGCGGAGGAGCAGGCGCAAAAGGGAATCGGGGCGCACGGGGACCGGCAGATGTGCCAGCTCCGCTTCGGATTGCCGAAGCCCGCGAGGCGCGCCCGGTTCGTCACGCTGCTGGAAGCCTTCGCGGCCGGCGCGTCGCCGCGCCTGAAGGCGGAGTGGGATGGCAAGGGTCTGACGGTGACCGCCCCGGAGAAGAGCTGGCAGTTTGTTCTGTCCGGCTCGCGGCTGAGATGCAAGCGGCCCCTTCGTTAATTGTTTGATGGTTTCCGCTTAAAGCCCGCCCGGCCCTTTGATTCCTTGTATACGTGCCACGGGGCTCATGTGGGAACCAAGGTCATCTCGCTTCGTCAAAACACCAAAACAGACGAAAGGTCGATCCTTGGCTTCGCTATCGGCTTGACGGGCGGGGCGGATGCAGGGATCATAGAGTGTTCATAGCGGAGACACGATGATCCTGACCCTTGTAACGGTAATCATTTTTCTGGCCATTGGCATTGCGGCCATGGTGGTGCGGGCCCGGGAAGGGGACCGGGAGTAGGCCATGGACGCATTCTCAGGCACATTTTTCATCCTGTTCCGCGCCATGGTCCAGCTTCTGCTGATCGCCGTTCTGGCCGGTTTCATGGTCCGCCGCCGCTGGATCACGCAGGACCACATCCGCGCCCTGGCCACGGTCACGGTCAACGTGCTGCTGCCCAGCATGATCTTCTCCAATATCACGAAGACCTTTCATCCGGCCACCACGCCGGGCTGGTGGATGCTGCCGATCCTCGGCGTGGCGGTCAGCTCGGCCGGCCTCGCCATGGGCTGGCTCCTGTTCCGCCGCGAGCTGCCGCGCAAGAACCTGATGCTGGCCATGGCCGCCCTCCAGAACTCCGGGTACATGGCCCTGCCGCTCGGCAAGATGGCCTATCCGGAGCAGTTCGACCGCTTCGCCATGCTCACCTTCCTGTTCATCCTGGGCTACAGCCCCCTGCTCTGGAGCGTGGGCAAGCGCCTGGCCACGGCCAATGCCGGCGCCATCGGCCAGCCCGCCGGCGGCGGCTGGCGCGGCTTCATCACGCCCCCGTTCACCGCCAACATCGCGGCTGTCACGCTGGTGCTTGTGGGGCTGGGCGGGTTTATTCCTTCCGTGATCGTGGACTCCTTTGACATGCTCGGCTCAGCCACGGTGCCGGTGGCCACCTTCGTCCTTGGCGCCACCGTGGGAGGCATTGCGCTGACCCGGCTGCCCCCCTGGTCCGACGCCGTCCGCGCCATCGGCGTCAAGCTGGTCCTGCTGCCGGCGCTCCTGGTGACCGTGCTGGGGGCCTTGACCGCCTGGACGGCGGTCCGGATCGACCCCCTGATGGGCAATTTCCTGGTCATCCAGGCGGCCTCGGCCCCCGCCACGGCCCTCGCGCTACAGGTGCGCAAGTATGGCGGCGACGAGCAGCAGACGGGCAGCTTCATGATGATCAGCTACGCCTTGTGCACGCTGACGCTTCCCCTGTGGCTGGCGGTCTGGGGGCTGGTGGCGTCATGATCGAGTTCTTCCAGGTCTGCAAGAATTACGGCGGGCAGGATGTGCTGGTCGATGTCAGCTTCCGCGTCAGCCCGGGCGCCCGGGTGGGCGTGGTGGGGCCCAACGGGGCGGGCAAGTCCACCCTGTTTGCCCTGATCACGGGCGAAGTGTCGCCGGACAAGGGGCGCGTGACCTGCCGCAAGGGGGCCCGCCTGGGGTATGTGCGCCAGATGGTGGTGCCGCAGTCGGACGACCAGGCGCTCATTGCCTATGTGGAGCTGGCGGTGCCCGAGCTGCACGACCTGGAGCGGGAGATCCACGAGCTGGATCACCGGCTGCATGCGGGCCTGGAGGTCGATCAGGGCCCGGCGCTCCGCCGGCTGGGCGAGCTGCAGACCCGCTTCGAGCACATGGGCGGCTACGTGATGCGCAACAAGGCCGAGGCGGCGCTGAGCGGGCTGGGCTTTTCCGTCGAGGATTTCGAGCGCCCCTTCGCCTCGTTCAGCGGCGGCTGGCAGATGCGCGCCGAGCTGGCGCGCGTGATCGTGGCCGACCCCGAGATCCTGCTGCTGGACGAGCCCTCGAACTATCTCGACATTCCGGCCGTCGAGTGGCTCCAGAAGAGCCTGCGCGATTTCAAGGGAACCCTGATCCTCATCTCGCATGACCGCTTCCTGCTGAACACCCTCACGGACGACACGATCGAGATTTTTGCCGGCAAGGCCACCCGCTACGCGGGGAATTACGACTATTATGCGGCCGAGCGCGTCCGGCGCCGCGAGACGATGCTGGGCGCGTACAAGAACCAGGAGCGCCAGCGCCAGCAGCTCGAGCGGTTTGTCGAGCGGTTCAAGGCCAAGAACACCAAGGCGTCGCAGGCGGCCAGCAAGCAGAAGCAGCTGGACCGCATGGATTCGATCGCCGTGCCGGCCGAGCTGGTCAGCCCGGGCCGGATCCGCCTGGCCAAGCCGCCCCACTGCGGCCTGGAGGTGGTCCGGCTGGAGAACGCGGGCTTTTCGTATGACCGCCAGCGCTGGGTGTTGCGCGGGGTGGACCTGGGCGTGGCGCGGGGCGACAAGCTGGTGCTGATCGGCCTGAACGGCATGGGCAAGACGACGCTGCTGCGGCTGATTGCCGGCCAGCTCCAGCTGGGCGAGGGCCGCCGGGTCATGGGCCACCAGGTCCTCGTGGGCTACCAGTCGCAGGAGTTTGCCGAAACGCTGGACCCCGCGCGGACTGTTTATGAAACCTTGAAAAATGCGGCCCCCGACCTGCCGGAGTCGTCCGCCCGCTCCCTGCTGGGCGGATTCGGCTTTTCGGGCGATGCGGTTGAAAAGAAGGTCGGCGTGCTGAGCGGCGGCGAGAAGATCCGCATGGCGTTTGCCCGGCTGCTGGCCAAGCCGCCGAACCTGCTGATATTGGATGAACCGACAACCCATTTGGATATTACGGCGCGCGAGGCGCTGGAGCAGGCGCTGCGCGAGTTCGAGGGCACGGTGGTCATGGTCAGCCATGACATCGAATTCGTCCGGCATACGGGGGCGCGGGTGATCGCCATGACGCCGCCGGGGATCACGCCCTACGCCGGCGACTACGACTATTACCATGAGAAGATGACGGCGAAGGCGGGCCAGGCGGTCCGGGGTGATTCCTCCGCCTCGCTGGCCGGGGACGACCGGCGGGCGAAGCGGCGGGACCGGGCGGAGACGATCCAGCGGTTCGGCAAGGTCCGGCGCGAGCTGGAGCGGCAGGTCAAGGCCGCGGAGGAAGGGATCGCCAAGCTGGAGCGGGAGCAGGCGGAGTGGGTTGGAAAGCTGTCCGATCCTGCCAACACCGACTATTTGCGGACGAACCACCGGCTGTATGAGATTCAGATTGAGCTGGCGAAAGCCGCGGAGAAGTGGGAAAAAGCCTCCCGCGAGCTGGAGCAGACCCAGAAGGACTTCGAGTCGGCCACGGCCGGCTCGTAAGACAGGAAAGGAACGCGCGTATGCCGATTTATGAATATGCCTGCCGCGGCTGCGGCAAGACCTTTGAGCATTTGCACCGCCGGATGGATGAGCCGGCGCCGGCCTGTCCGGCTTGCGGCGCGAAGAAGCCGTCCAAGCAGTTTTCGTCCTTTTCCGCGAAAGTCGGAAGCGGGAAGCCGGTGATGCCGCCCTGCGCCATGGGCGGCGGCTGCTCGGGCAAGTGCCCGTCCGCGGGAGCCTGCGGGCTTTAATCGAGGGAAGGGGTGGCGCATGGGCCGGCCTGGATATGCCTGGTGGCTGGTGGCCCTCCTGGCCGCCGGGGCCGTTTCGTGCGTGTCCCCGCTGCGTCCCCGGGGGCGCCCGAAGACCATGGTGGTGACGGCCTACTGCCCGTGTAAGGAGTGCTGCTCGTGGGAGCGGAACTGGTTGTTCCGGCCGGTGGTCGCACGCGGGCCGGACAAGGGGAAGGCCAAGGCCGTGGGAATCTGCGCGGACGGGACCCGGGCGGGAAAAGGGACGATCGCCGCCGATACCCGCTATTACCCCTTCGGCACGCGCATCTATGTGCCGGGGTATGGCCAGGGCGTGGTGCATGACCGGGGCGGGGCCATTACGGGGCCGGCCCGCCTTGATTTGTTTTATCCCAGCCACCGGCAGGCCAACCGGTGGGGGCGGCAGACCGTGACCGTTTACGTGGAGGAGGCAAGGCCATGAACATACAGGGCTGCAGGACCTATCGCGCCGTGGCGGATGGTCGGACAACGGTGGATATGCCGGATGGCCGGTCCCGGTTCAAGGTGTATTACGTCAGCATCACGGGGCGGGACGACCCGGCCCGGTACGAGTGGGGAAAGGGCCCCTTCAGCCGGGATGATTTCGAGGGGGTCCTGATGGCCTCGGAGCTCGAAGGAATCGGCTTTGTCACGGCGTTCCCCCATATCACCAAGGTGTTCCGATTTGCGCCGGCCATGGAAACGGTGATGCACGTCCGGGCGTTCGGCACTAAAACGCTGGAGCCCCTGGACCTGGGACGGGAAGAAGGCTGGGTCGAGTTCGCCTGCTACGCCGAGGCGCTGATCGCGTCCGATGAATATCGCGCCTGGGCGGCCGCTCCCGATGTGGCGGCCTATTTGAACGGGTGGAGCGGCTTCGAGGCTGGCCCCATTTTTGCGCATGACAAACTGCTGCGCTACTGGCAGGAGTCGTCGAAATAATCTTGTGTTTATCCCTGGAAATGCAATAATAATAGTATTGCGACACGGGGGAAAGGGCTGCCGTTCTGAAACATTTAAATTTTCACAAAGAGCGGTTGACAGGGCGGGATTCGGGGTGATAATCTTATATGTGGACGTACAATAAAAAGGCGTCTTTTATGAAAGCGCTTTGGCACGATGGTCGGTTAGGCCTTGAAATGAGGAGGGTTTCATGAAGAAGATCCTGTGGATTGCTACGGCAGCCCTTGCAATGGGTTGCGTGATGAACACCTACGCCGTCTCAAACGCGACGTTTGGCGTCTGGTCTTTCGAGCAATTGTCCGCCGGAACCGTGATTCCCGGCGCCAATGGGACAGAGTTGGCCACGCAGCCCTATGGCAGCTGGTCGGCCGCCACGAATGACGAGAATATCGCCTACGTGACCAATGTGGATTTGTCGGGGGTTTCCACGTCGTTGTTTCCGATCGCGACGGGAACGCATACCAACGCGCTTTATTTCAGCGGTGCGGTGACGAATAACTTCGACACCTCGCTCCTGAGCGGCAGGCGTTATAAGACCGAGTTCCTGCTGAAGGCGGGTCAGCTTGAGGATCTGGGGTTGCTGAGCCAGGTCAGCACCGACGCCCGGTTGGCGTTTTACTTCGACACGGGCAGCAATTTCGTCCTGATGTGCAATAACGGGGCGGGCGCCTGGACGAACTTGACGTTCACGTCGGTTAAGTACAATTCGAACGAGTGGGTTCGCATTTCGATTGAGCAGGATGATGGGTATTTGCCCAATGATGCGGATTCTGGTTTTTCGATCGCGCTGAACGGGGCGAGCATCTCCCATGAAATAGCCATGACCCGTGTTGGCGATGTATTCTCTCCGGGAAACGGTACTGGAACCTGGTTTGTCGCGATGAATGCCCCTGCGGGTATGTTCGGGATGAAGGCGCTGGCCGGCTTGGGAATCGGCCTGATCGATGATGTAGTTACAACGGAATACACGGCTCCGGCCAGCCTGATCGTCTTCGCCCGGTCATTCAATAGCGCGTACGGGGCCATCAGCCCTGCCGGATCGGTCACGATCGTGCAAGGCGTCCCCCAGACATTCACCCTGACGGTTAACGGTGGCGTAGCCGCCTTTGTGTCGGGCTTGGATGTGGAGGGAACGCAGACGAAGACCAACACGGACGATTTGGTTGTTTCCCAGCCGTGGGACGTGACATACGAGCAGATCCAGGTGCTTGGGACGAATGTCACCGCCCTCTTCACGGCCAAGGCCGGAACGAGCGCCAAGTGGATCACGGACAACTTCGAAATCGGGGGCACCAACCTCTATCAGACCTTTGCGGATGCGGAAGCGGACGATTATGACGGCGACGGCTTCAACAACAAGGCCGAATCGATTGTCGGAACCGACCCGAAGGATCCCCAGAGCTATCTGAAGATCACGAATATCACGGTCAACGCCGCGGGCGAGATCGTGGTGAGCTTCCAGGGCTCGGCTGCCGGCACGACCAATCCGTACCAGCTCTATGCCGCCGACCTGGTCAATGGGTCTTACGCATCTGCCGGATCGACGAACAAGGGCGCGGGCGAGATCAGCATCAATGTGGCGCCGAGCTCGGCCAAGAAGTTCTATAAGATCCGGGTTCCGTACGCCGGGGAGTGATCGGATATAGCCGCGTAAAAGAGCGGTTGACAGGTTGGTTGGAGGAGTGTTAGTGTTTTAAAACTGGGAATCGAGGGGGCTTTTGTTTAACGGTTTAATCGGCTGTTTTAATGAAAGAGATTAAGAGGAGGGATTCATGAAGAAGAGTCTGTGGATTGCGGCGGTAGCCATGGCGATGGGCTTCGGGATAAGTTCCCAAGCGGCCACAAATTCGGTGACGGGATCATGGACGTTCGAGGGCATTGCCACGGGAGCGCTCCCTTCCGCTGATCCTTACAATACGTGGACAAGCAACGGAGTTGCCTACGTTCAGAGTGGAGGCGCCAGCGGTAGCCAGTCCCTTTATTTTGAAGGGGTGGTCTCCAACCAATTCAGCCCCTCAGGGTTGCAGTCGAAGTGGTACAAGACCGACTTCTTCATGAAGCCCACGCGCCTGGAAGACCTGACGCTTCTGGACTCAGTGGATTCCACCGCCCGCATGGCGTTCTATTTTGACGTCAACAGCAATTTCAACCTGTTGCACGGCAGAGATGGCGGATTCTGGACCACCTCCAAGTGGACCGGGGTTTCCTATAACACCAATTCGTGGGTTCGGGTTGCGATCGAACAGGACTGCGCCGCCAGCCTGGGCGGTTCGGGTTATTCCGCGTTTACGGTCACGATCAACGGGACCAACCTGACAAGCGCTCTGGCTTACACCAGGACCAGCACGAATAACAACGGATTCACCGGACCTGCTTCGGGTGGCCGCTGGTTCATGGTCCGTTCCTCGACGGGTGGCGCGGGAATGACCGCGCTGGTCGCCATGGGTGCAGGCAGCCTGGATGAAGTTAACAACACCGAGACGATGAGCTTGCCGGTCTCGGCTTCCTCGATCAACACCGCCTACGGAACCATTACGCCGGTCGGTGGAGCCGTGATCACGAACACGCTCGGAACAACGTTCACGGCCGCGATTGTGGACGGGGCCCTCGCGTATGTGTCCGGGTTGAACGTGGGATCAACGACGCTGTCCGATGTGACGACTAACACGGCGACCAAGGACTGGACGTTGACCTATCCGATGATTCACGTCTACGGAAGCGACATCATCGCGTTGTTCGAAGCCAAGCCCGATACGAGCGCGCAGTGGTTGACGAATAACTTCTCTGTCGGTCCTAGTGGCGATTATCCGACCTTCGCGGCCGCTGAATCCGATGATGCTGATCATGACGGCTTCGACAACAGGACGGAAGCCATTCTCGGAACGGATCCGACCAACAGCTCCAGCGGGCTGAAGATCACGAATATCGCGGTTAATGCCCAGGGCGAGATTGTGGTTAGCTTCCCGGGTTCAGGTTCTGGTGCGGCCGGAACATACAAGCTGTACCAGTCGGATGATCCCAATGGGCCTTGGACGGATGTGGTCAATGAGACGGGCAAGGGAGCTGGCAACAAGACGATTACAGCACCGTCGGTAAACTCGAAGAAGTTCTACCGAATTGAAATGCCGTACTCCGGTAACTAACCGGGGCGGGCAACGCTGACATTAGCACGGGCCGAGGGAAACCTTGGCCCGTGTTTTTTTATGGTCTTCGATGGAGTCGGGACATCCTTGTGACGGCCATATATTTTCAAGTTGTTGATTGACCTTCAGCGCCGACATGATATGGTATCCCGAATTGTTCAACACCCGATCATAGGATGATACCATGAAGCAAATGATGCGTGTGGCGGCGTGGGCAGGGTCAGTGCTGGTGGCGGGAGCGGGAATAGCGGCCCAGGAAGGCGCTCCCGATTATCCCAAGCTGACGGGCGGCGGCGACTTCCGGCTGCGGCAGGAAACCTTCGATCACATTCCGATCAAGGTCGATCCTCCCGGCGAAACCCGCGGCGGGCTGAACAACTACATTCGATTCCGCACCCGCGTCTGGGGTCAATTTGACCTGAACGAACATGTCGGAGTCTACGGCCGCCTGGCGAATGAGTTTCGCCACTACTACGATCCGGAAAACACCTCCTGGGATTTCCCGGATGAGACGGTGGTAGACAACCTGTATCTCGATTTGCGCAAGCTGATGGCTGATGAATCGGTCTCGATCCGCATCGGCCGGCAGGACCTGTTCTACGCGCCGGGGCGCCCCTTTGGCAACGGCCGCCTGAGTCTCGAGGGGTCCCAGCAGTTTGCCCGCGGGGTAAACGCGCCGCTCGCGGCCGGCCCCCTTGGCGGGCCCAGCGGCGGCTCCCACAGGACGGTCGGCAGCGGCGGCTCCCCCGTGGCGGTCCGCCGTCTCTCCAGCCTTCGGCGGCGCTGCTCCCGGCTTCGTCCGCCACGTGAGGTCCCAGAGGGTGCGCTCGTGTCGGCGCTCGATGCGCGGCAGAATGGCCTTCCGGAACCAGGCGTCGCCGTCAGTCAAGTCGAAGACCTT
>CAIKKV010000273.1 GCA_903828035.1 uncultured bacterium | reverse complement strand
CGCGTTCCGAGCGTTAACTTAATTTTATGACGATACACAAGGGACCGCAACGTATTTTCAAGGTTCAAATTCCCTGCTTACCGATTTGTAGAGCTGTTTATTTTGCTTTGTTTAAACAATCATATGTTTTACACCGAATGCGACCGACCCCATGCGTGGAGGACGCCCGGCAAGAATGATCCGGATCAGGGGGGCGCGCGGCGACAATCCGTAGCCATCCGTTCCGTCAAAACCGTTGAATGCAGAACGGCTCAACCCCTTATTCGCTTGAAGCGTTCTGCCCTTTCAGGCAAGATTGTGACTCTTTCCCAGCCAGCATAGCTCAGTTGGTAGAGCAGCTGATTTGTAATCAGCAGGTCAACGGTTCGAGCCCGTTTGCTGGCTCCACACCCCCCCCTGAAAAGCGCATAAACGCCAAGCAAAACAGGGGGGGGGCGAAAAACAGTCCCGAAAACAGCAAAGCCGTCTTCCTTTCGCTAACCATCGTTTCTCTCTCCATAACGCAACCATAAAGCAACCTGGAAAAGATTGATCTTTCCGGGTTGGGTCCGTGAAAAGCCGGAAAAGGCGGTTTTGAACCTCAAAACATTTCGCCCGTCACAATGGCCCCAGGAAGGCTTCACCCTGCCGGGGGTTGTCTGGGCATGGGCCAGGCGTCAAACCGCCGGTACGCCCTGTTTTTGAGAAGGGTGGCGGGGTTGCCGGGCATCGTGGAGGGGAATGACAATCGGACAGGCGAGCCCATGCCCCGGATCAGCTAGGCGGCGGCCAGCCGGCGGTCGGCTTCAGCTATTGGCGGGGTCCGGCGTCAACCCCGGCCAGCAGGCCGACACGGCCTGACACGCAACGACATCCACTGGCGGGCGGTTCATCAGGGCGGGACAAACGTTCTGGATCAAGCCTGCACGCATCTGGAGCGGAGCCGGGACACGCTGCTATTCTCGTACGACGTGTTCGAGCATTACGGCAACATGTCGACGCCCTCGGTGTTGTTTGAGCTACGGGAGCTCTTCGCCATCTTTCCAGAAACGTTGCTTCTCCACTTTCCCGTCGCGTAAAGTGGCCTCCGCCTTGAGGCACCCGCTGGGATAATAGGCGCGTGAAAAGCCATCGGGCTGACCGTCTTTCATGGCGATTTCCTCCGCTCGCACGCCATTGTCGTGCCAGCGCCGGAAGACCCCGGCAATCTTGCCGTTGACGATGGTGGCCTCGGACTGCTTCTTCCCGTTCTCGTACCACTTGACGCGCAGGCCGTGCGATACACCGGCATGAAACCGCTCTTCGACCTGCTTCTGCCCGTTGGTGTACCAGCCTTCTGAAAGGCCTTCCGGAACACCATTGGTCACACCCGTGCGGGACTTCAGCAAACCCGTGTCATAACGCTCAATCAGGAACCCGGCAGGCGGCGCGTTTGTTGTGCCGTCCGCGGAGATGCCGGATGCGGTTAACGTTAGTCGCTCGGGCGGAATTTCGGTAGTCGCCGGCCAAAGGAGACCTTTCAAGCAAATGAAAGCCGCCGCCAGGATGATTAGAAGGATCAACCCAAGCCCAATGCGGCGCGGCCCACGGGATCGATTTTGGAAGGCACTCACGCTTTACTGCGCTCTTAGCTTGAAGAACATCACCTTGGGCGCGGTGATCGCCTCCGCATGGACGATACGCACATCCGTGGCGCTATACCGGCTCATGGGCGCGGCGGCGGGATTCTCGTCGGCCATCCGGAAAGTCACCGGCGTCCAGGTCGCCAGGTTCGTGCTGGACAGGATGGTGTAGCTGCGGCCGCGAATCGCCAGGAAGTCGAGCAGCGGCCGCCCCTCCTTCATCCCCACAATGTCCAGGCGCAAGCCGTCCTCCGAGTCGAACGCATAGGTGCCCGCCAGGTATTCCTGGAGGTTCGAGAGCCCGTCGCCATCCGCGTCGTCGCCCGGTTTGATGTCGGCAAGGGTTTGCCCTCCGCCCAGCATGTCGATGATCATCTGCTCCCAGGAATCGGGCAGGCCGTCCCCGTCGGT
>CAIKKV010000272.1 GCA_903828035.1 uncultured bacterium | reverse complement strand
GCGACAACCATCGCCGCCCCCCGGTTGCTTGATCGCGTGGTTGCCTGGCAGCGGTATTCCGGACAGGACGCATGGAGCCTGGGCCACGACCCCCTCTTCCAATTACCGGAGAGCAATGACTTCCATGTCGCCAGCGTGGCCGGCCGCTACCAACCCGGAACCGGCTTCGTTACCGACGCCGTGACCTCGCCGCTGATCGACGCCGGCCCGCCTGCCTTTATCTTCACCAACGAAACCGCGCCCAACGGGCGCCGCGTGAACATGGGCCGCTATGGCAACACCAGCGAGGCCAGTCGGACCAGCACGAACGCGTCCTTCGTAGCGGTAAGCCTGAACGACGGCGGCCGTGCCGGAAGCCCAACCCAGATGCTCTACTGGGTGGCGCGGGGCTCGGCGACCGGACACGTTGTGCGCGTGGAGTTCTCGCCTAACGGCGGAGCGACCTGGACGAACCTGTCGACAAATTTGCCCGCGGGCGTGAGCAGTTGGGCCTGGATGACCACCAACCTTGCTACCACGCTGACCGGGCGCTGGAGGATCGTGAGCGTGGCAGATTCCAACGTGTGGGATGCCACCGACGCGGCCTTCGCCGTCCGCAACTCCCCCCTGACCTTTTATGTAAATGATCACTCCACGAACGGCGACGTCTTCTGCTCGGCCCCGGGCATGGAGGCCAGCGATGGAATGACGCCGGGTGCGCCGAAGGCCTCGCTCGCGGACATCCTGGGCACTTATGATCTGGAGGGCGGCGACCAAGTCCTTGTGGACACCGGGGTCTACAGCCAGCAAGTGGTCATCACTGTAGGCCAGTTGGACGGCGGTGACGGCATCCAGCCCGTGCTCATCCGGGGCAGCACGAATCGAACGGCCGGCGGCAGCGTTCTCAGCGGGGCCTTGGATATCCAGGCCACCCGCGGCATCGTCGTGCGGGACTTCACCATCAATCGTTTCGTGTCCAGTGGGTTTGGCGTCCGACTGCAATTTTGCACGAATTCCCTGGCCCAAAACGTATGGGTGAAAGGCGGCGGCAACGGCTTCGAGGTCCGTGATTGCGCCAGGACCGTGCTTGCCGGTTGCGCCGCCGTCAACGCGACCACCAATGGTTTGTATGTGCAGCGCGGACAGGATACCGCATGGGACAGTGGCGTGCTCTGGTCAAATCTCACGGCCGTCCAACTGGACTCCGGCTCCCTGACTGTGTCCAACAGCGTACTGGTGGCACAAAACCCCGTCCAAACGATCTACAGCTTCGCCTCCGCGTTGTCTGCTGACTACAACTGCATCCACGTCACCAATGGCGCGTTGGTGGGCAGCGAACCGGTCTTGAACTCGGTCATCCCCAGACGCTATGAGAATCTGGGGCGTTGGCGGCATGATACCGGCCGCGACGCGCACAGCATCGGCTTCTTCCCGGCCCTTCGCGATGTGGAAGCGCTGGATTTCCATGAGCGGAGCCAGGCAGGTCGCTTCGACCCCGCCACGGGCTTGTTTGTCCTGGACACCGTGACATCTCCCTTGCTCGATGCCGCCGACCCCGCCCTTGGATTTGCCAGCGAAACACCGCCTCACGGCGGCCGACGGAACATGGGTGTCTTTGGCGACACGGTGGAGGCCAGTCGGACTCCGACCAACGCGGTGTTGATCGCCGCCAGCCTCAGCGAAGGCGGACTGGTCTCTGGCACCAACGTCTTCCTGTACTGGCTGGCCCGCGGTTCAGCCACCGGGCACTCGGTCCGGTTGGAGTACTCTCCCACGTTTGGTCAATCCTGGATCGTTGTGGCGAGCAACCTTTCCGCAAATGCCAATGGATATACGTGGAACACGACCAATTTCCCGTCTTCGGTCCTGGCCTTCTGGCGGGTGATCAGCGAGATGAACACCAACGTGCAGGATCGTTCTGACCAACCCTTCGTGGTCCGGAACAGTCCGGTGAAGTTCTACGTCAACGACGCAGCGGTCACTGGCGACGTCTATAGCGTCGTGGCCGGATCCGCCACAAACCGGGGCATTACGCCGTCAGACCCGATGATCAGTATCGACCAGGTGGTGACCACGTATGACGTGGAACCGGGCGACACCATCTATGTGGACACGGGCTACTATTCCAGCCCGACGCCCCTGACCATCGGATCCCTTGATGCGGGGCAGTCCGTATCGAATGTGTATGTCACGATTCAGGGCAGCACCAATGCCACGGCGGGCGGAAGTGTTCTCGATGCCCTCGGCGGCCGGGCCATTAGCCTCGTCCAGGCTGGCGCCATGCGCTTGAGAGACTTCAGAATTGTGAATGCTGACACGGGGATTCTGGTGAGCCAGTCGGACCGGGCGCGTTTGGACAACCTCATGGTTTCCGGCGCATCGCGGGGCATCCAACTGGATCGATCGGAGGATGTTGCCATGCGCCATGTGCTGTTGCGCGGGTGTTCGGGGCGTGCGATCCAGGTCGACCAGTCGCTGAACGCTCGGTTTGAGAGCGGCGTTCTATGGTCGAACGCCGTGTCCATGGAGATCACCTCCGGTTCCATCGCCGTGTCCAATAGCGTCTTTGGCGTCTTTGGCGGTGGCTATGCCTATACGCTCGGCGTCGGCGTGAATCTGGATGGGGCAGAGTACAATAACTACTACCTTCTCGACGGCGGCCAGGTGGCCCTGCGAAATCTGCCTGCCACCAACGCCGCCCCCTTCCCATTAGTCTGGCAGAATGTGGCGCGCTGGAGCCGGGACAGCGGACTGGATCGGCGCTCCCTCAGCCATGATCCGCTGTTTGCCGATGCGGCCCAGGGTGATTTCCACCCTCAGAGCGCGGGCGGCAGATACCAGCCGACCAACGGTACTTTTGTTGTTGATGTGCTGACGTCCCCCCTGATCGATGCCGGCAGCCTCGACAACCTGGCCACGAACGAAACGGCGCCTAACGGGGCGCGCATCAACATCGGCCTGTATGGGGACACCGCACAGGCGAGCCGGTCGCCGACGAACGCACGTCTTATGGCCGTGGCCCTCAATGACGGCGGCCGCGCCGACGGCCTCGACTGGCCTTTGACCTGGGTTGCTTTCGCCGGAGCCACCGGCCATACGCTCCGCCTGGAGTACTCTTCGGATGCCGGGTCTTCCTGGGTCGCGCTGGCCACCAACGTGCCCGCACGCAGCGGCCTCTTCTATTGGGACACCGTGTCCTACCTCTCATCGGCGCGCGCGAAGTGGCGCGTGGTCAGTGAGCAAAATACGAATCTCGTGGATGAAACGGATCAGGTATTCACACTCCATAATGAGAACCTTTCCTTCTTCGTGAACAACAACAGCACCAATGGCGATGTCTATGCCACCGCTAAGGGAAGCCCTACGAATACGGGCGTCTCCGCTGATTCGCCGCAGGAGTCCATCCAGGCCATCCTGGATGCCTACGATCTGGAACCGGGGGATACGATCTATGTGGATACG